>JAISSE010000323.1 GCA_031273285.1 Prevotellaceae bacterium | reverse complement strand
CGATGCCGAACATCGGATAGCCCATTTTTCTGTCCATTTCGGCTTTCGCATCGTATGCGCGCGATTCTTCGCTAATCATTCCCAGCATCGGATTCTGCTGTGCAATCAAATTCATTACGCTTTCCTCATCCATGGAAAACGATAGTCGGACAATCGAGTCGGGAACAGATATTTCGGTTTCGACGGGACGATTCAGAAGAGCGTTGAACCGTACTTTTTCGACACGAATCTCCGAGAGAATACTTTCGATACTGCTTTCCAGCTCCGCGGTTTCGAGCCGGATATTCAGCACTTCGGACATGCCGGACGACGCTCCTCCCATCGACATCGAATTGCCCGACATCGAACCGCCTGCCCGTTCCGAAGATGAATTTGCCGACTCGCCCGCGACGGATTTCCCGCTCATATTCATGCCCGACATGCCGCCCGAACGGCTTCCCGCAGACGTCGATGCCGAATTGTCCGATTTTTGGGAAACCGCCGCTTCGGAATCATTGACCGGCGATTTGAATCTTTGCAGCGCGAGAGACTCAAGATTTTCCAGAAGCGCGATATTCTCCCTGCCGGTCATCAATTTTTGCTGCAATCCGCAAAGGATATACCATTGAGTATAAACCTCCAGAAAAATATTGTCCCGCGTTTCGCGGAACTGTTCGAAAGCCATCTTTGCCATGTGCATAGCTTCCGTCCGTGCGGCTTTTTTTGTGCCGAACCACGGAAACATCTGCATCAGCTGGAACTGCCCGACCTGCCTCCCGTCGACAATATCCATCGGACGAAGGAAAAAACCCATTTCCAGCTGCGGGTCTTCGTAGGCGCCCGCCTGCGGTATTTTTTGCAGCGCAGCCTCATACGTATTGAAAGCCGCTTTGACGGCGGGATTGTTCCGCGCCGCAGTTTCCAGATAAAACGCCAGTTCGAGGGAATCGACCTGTCCGGAAGCGGCGAAGCCTGTCATTGCGGATATTAAAATCATTATACTGTACTTTTTCATGTAAAATATTTTTTAATCAATATTTTTTACGTTTTATCAGACTCTCCCGCCACCAGCACTGCAACACCGGCACAACAAACATTGTCATGCTTTGAATCAACATGCCGCCGAACGTGGGTATCGCCATGGGAATCATGATGTCGGAACCTTTACCCGTTGATGTCAGTACGGGCAGCAGAGCAATCAGCGTGGTTGCGGTTGTCATGGCGGCGGGACGCACCCGTTTCAGCCCCGCATGGACGACCGCCTCGCGTATTTCGTGCTTTGTGGCGGGGTTTCTTTCAACAAATGTATCGTGTATATAGGCGCCCATCAGCACACCGTCGTCGGTGGCAATGCCGAAAAGCGCGATGAAACCGACCCAGACGGCAATACTCAGATTTACGGTATGTATCTGAAACAAATCGCGCAGATTTTCGCCTCCGACGGAGAAATTCAGAAACCACGGCTGCGAATACAGCCATAACAGAATGAAACCGCCCGCAAAAGCAACAAAAACACCCGAAAAGTGTATCAGGGACGCTGTTACCGAACGAAATCTGAAATAAAGAATCAGCATGACCGAGAGTAAGCACAGGGGAATAACTATCAGCAAACGGTTTGACGCCCGCTGCTGCTGCTCGTAGTTGCCCGCAAATTTGTACGACACTCCGGCAGGAAGTCGAATTTCGCCCGAACGTATTTTTTCCTTCAAAATCAAATCCGCTTCACGTACCACATCAACCTCCGCTTTGGTTTCCGCCTTGTCGAATATTACATATCCCACAAGAAAAGTGTTTTCGCTTTGAATCATCTGGGCGTCTTTGGCATATTCGATATCAGCAACTTCGCCGAGAGGGATTTGAACGCCCGTCGCCGTGGGAATAATCAGCTGCGCAAGAGCTTCGGGACTGTCGCGCAGCTCGCGCGGATAGCGCAGGCGCACGGAAAACCGTTCCCGCCCTTCGACCGTGCCGGCGAGCGGCATCCCGCCCACTGCGGCGCTGATTACCTCCTGCAAATCGGCTACCGTAATTCCGTAGCGGGACATGTTGCGCCGGTTCAGTTTGATTTCGATGCAGGGAGCGCCCACCGCACGGTCGTAAAATACGGTTGAAGGCAATATCGAAGGCACGTTTTTCAATGCCGTTTCGAGAGTTTTTCCGGCATCTTCGATGCTTTCCAAATCGGGACCGTAAACTTTCAGCCCCATTGGCGCCCGCATTCCCGTCGAAAGCATGACCAGACGGGCTTCGACAGGTTGCAGTTTCGGAGCGGAAGTAAGCCCCGGAAGGTGCGTTGCATTAACAATTTCCTGCCAGATATCGTCAGCGTTTCTGATATGCGGTCTCCACTGTCTGAAATAGTTGCCGCGCCTGTCGGGAATCAGACTGTCGGCGGAAATCACCCGCCCGTCGGCTGTTGTCCGCATTTCGTCCCCGTTTGTCGAAACCATCAGAAATTCGCCTTTGGAATTAACTTTGAAACGCCGGCGATGACCGTTTTTATCCGGCAGATATTCGGGATGATAGTTGATTGTATTTTCGAACATCTGTACCGGCGCAGGGTCAAGCGCCGAATTGACGCGCCCCCATTTGCCGACGGTTACGTCCACTTCGGGAATAGCCGATATGCGTTTGTCCAGCATCCCTATCAGGTGCAGATTCTGAGCTATACCCGTATGCGGCATGCTCGTGGGCATCAGCAAAAAAGAGCCTTCGTTGAGTTTCGGCATAAATTCCTTGCCCATACCGCGCCATATCGTTACACCCGCAAACAGTGTCAGCACAGGAATCAGCATAAACAGCAGACGGTTGGCAAGACACCAGCGCAGGATACGCTCGTAGAAGATAACCAGCATCCATAATATTGCAAGAATAAAGCCGATAACGACAACCACAAACATGAAATTGAGCGAAAAACCGGCTTGAGTTCCGACGGGCAGCCATTCCGAAGTGAGTATGTACAGCACGGCAACCAGAGCAACAACCGTTATCCCCCACTTTGTTACAAACGCCCTCACACCCTTCGACGGGCTTTCACGGGGTTTGAAGAAAGGCAGTTTCAGTCTGAATTTCAGTATGTAATATGCAACGGTCGGCAATACGGCAAAACCGAGTATGAAAGCCGATACAAGCGCAAAGGTTTTTGTATAAGCCAGCGGTCCGAACAGTTTGCCTTCCTGCGCCTGCATCGTAAACACCGGCAGAAAACTGATTATCGTGGTCATCATGCCGGTTGTCAGAGCGCCGGCGACCTCCTTAACACTCCGATAAACAAGAGCAGCCGTTATTTCGCCGCGTTCGGCATTGCGGATGATATTTTCGACCAGCACAACTCCCACATCGACCATCACGCCGATAGCGATGGCAATGCCCGACAGGGCAACGATGTTGGCTTCGATACCGGTGTATTTCATGATGATAAACGTGGCAAGCACCGCAACGGGCAGAATACCCGATATGACAACGGATGCCCGCAGATTGAACACCAGCACGATAATCACGATGATGCAAATCAGTATTTCGTGAGTCAGCGCCGTTTCGAGAGTGCCGATGGTTTCCCGAATCAAGCCCGTACGGTCGTAGAACGGAACGACCGTTACTTTGGAAACGGTGCCGTCTGCCAGAACCTTGTGAGGCATGGTCGCATCCATTTCCGCGATTTTACTTTTCACGTTGCTGATAACCTGCATCGGATTCGACCCGTAGCGCGCCACGACCACGCCTCCGACAGCCTCGACGCCCTCCCTGTCCAAGCCGCCGCGACGTGTCGCCGGACCGATATTGACAAACGCCACGTCCCTTATCCTCACCGGCGCTCCGTTGCGAACGGTTACAACGGATTCCTCCAGATCGGAAATGTTTTTTATATAGCCCAGTCCCCGAACAAGATACTCCGCTTTGTTCATCTCTATTGTTTCCGCGCCGATATCGAGATTGCTCTTTCGAACGGCATCCATTATATCCATAATCGAAACACCGTAGGCGCGCATCGCGTCAGGATTTATTTCGACCTGATATTCCTTGACAAATCCCCCGACAGAAGCCACTTCCGCAACTCCTTCGGCTGTTGCCAGCGAATATTTCACGTAAAAATCCTGCAAAGTCCGCAGTTCTTCGGGATTCCAGCCGCCGGCAGGTTCGCCCGTTTCGGGATTGCGCCCTTCGAGGGTGTACCAGTATATCTGTCCGAGAGCCGTCGCATCGGGTCCCAGAGC
>JAISSE010000004.1 GCA_031273285.1 Prevotellaceae bacterium | reverse complement strand
TGGGATAATATTGCCGAACATTATCAGTTTCCCGAATGGTTTATTGATGCCAAATTCGGTATTTTTATTCACTGGGGAGTGTATGCGGTTCCCGCTTTCGGGTCGGAATGGTATCCGCGTACCATGTATCAAAAAGATTCCCATGAATTTAAACATCATGTCGCCACTTACGGCGAACATACCGAGTTCGGATACAAGGACTTTATCCCGATGTTTAAAGCCGAAAAGTTCGATGCTGCCGAATGGGCTGCCCTATTCGTGAAGGCAGGCGCGAAATATGTCGTTCCCGTAGCCGAACATCACGACGGTTTTTCCATGTATGACAGCGACTTGAACAAATGGAACGCCGCAAGGATGGGACCGAAAAAAGACATTGTCGGATTGTTGAAACAAGCCGTAGAGAAAGAGGGACTTGTATTCGGACTGTCGACTCATCGCGCCGAAAACGCATGGTTTTACAATGGCGGAATGGAGTTTCCTTCGGATGTGCGGGATACTACAATCTCATTGTACGGACGCAGATTTCAATCGGAAAAATATACCGAAGACTTCGCAAGGGAATGGCTGGCTCATACTTACGAATTGATTAACAAATACGAACCGAAACTGATATGGTTCGACTGGTCGGTAAACAATCCCGTCATCATGCCTTATTTCAACAAATTTATGGCATACTATTACAACAATGCGCTGGATTGGGGTACCGGTGTGGTTGTGAACACGAAACAGGGCTATCCGACAAATATACAGGTATGGGATGTGGAACGCGGAAAATCCGGCAAAATGATGAAATTCCCATGGCAAACAGATACTTCTATCGGTAAAAAATCATGGTCGTATATCGACGGAGAAGAAAATAAAACACCCGAACAAATTGTCCATGACCTGATTGATATCGTCAGCAAAAACGGAACCCTGCTGTTGAACATAGGTCCGAAAGCCGACGGTACCATTACGGAAGAGCAAACAGCTATTTTACTGGCGATTGGCGACTGGCTGAAAATTAACGGAGAAGCTATTTACGCCACTCGCTGCTGGAAAAAATTCGGAGAAGGCGTCGTCGAATCAACCAAAGGCTCGTTTACCGACAACACCGCAGCAACATACACTCCGCAGGACATCCGGTTCACGACAAAAGGGAACGATTTTTACGCGATTGTACTGAACTGGGGCGAAGAAACAGTAATCAAATCATTGAACAAAGACGCCGTTGCCGATGCCAAAATACTTGATGTCCGAATGTTAGGCTCGGACGAAAAAATTGTATGGACACAAACGGACGAGGGTCTCAGATTATCATTTCCGAAGACAAAACCTTGCGACTTTGCATATTCCTTCAAAATCACCTTTGATGGAAAAGTGGGCGAACATCTGGAATCCGAGGCTTCCGACGAAGTAATGAGACATGGTTAATTCGGCTGATAATATAATAAAATAATGGAATATAGAGAAATAGGAAAAACGGGAATGAAAGTTTCCTGCATCGGTTTCGGCGCTTCGTCGCTCGGCGGGGTTTTTCACTCATTCGAGGAAGAAGAGGGCATCAAAGCCGTACATACCGCTGTGGATAACGGCATCAATTTCATTGATGTATCGCCTTATTACGGGTATCTGAAAAGCGAAACGGTATTGGGTAAAGCATTGAAAACCATTGATAGAAACAGATATTATCTTTCGACCAAGGCAGGACGTTACGGAAAAGACGGAGTTAATCAATGGGATTATTCGGCGAAACGTGTAACCGAAAGTGTTTATGAGAGTTTGGAGCGTTTGAATGTGGATTATCTGGACATGATCAGTGTCCATGATATAGAATTTGCCGATTTGGAATCGGTTTGCGGAGAAACTCTTCCCGCATTGGTGGAACTGCGCAATAAAGGTCTTGTAAAACATGTGGGTATCACTAATTTAACCCTTCGACATTTTAAGTATGTGATTGACCATGTTCCGGCAGGTACGGTAGAATGTATCCTGTCATTTTGCCATTACTGTCTGAATGACAACGCTCTGACCGATTATTTGGATTATTTCGAGGAACGTGAAATCGGTGTCATCAATGCGTCTCCTTTCTCGATGGGACTGCTCACGGAACGGGGCGCTCCGGACTGGCATCCCGCCCCGAAACCGTTGCGGGATATATGCAAAAAAGCGGCATTGCATTGTAAATCAAAAGGTAAATCGATTGAGCAACTGGCTGTCAAATATTCCGCAAGCAATCCGCGGATTGCGACAACCCTGTTCAGCACTACCCGTTCCGAAGCTGTTTTACGGAATATTCGCTGGGCTGAAGAACCTCTCGACGAAGATTTGTTGCGCGAAGTACATGCCATTCTGGAACCAAGATATCGTGATACATGGTTAAACAGTTGAAATTAAAGGTGTATCAACATGGATAACGAACAAATAACTCTCATCGACGCTCATGCGCATCTCTGGCTATGGCAGGATACGGAAGTCAACGGGTTGAAAATACAAACTCTTGAAAACGGCAAATCGCTGTTTATGGGAGAAATACGCCAGATGTTGCCTCCGTTTATCATCGACGGTCGCAATACCGCGGAAATCTTTCTGTCGAACATGGATTATGCACAGGTATCGGCAGCCGTTGTAACTCAGGAATATATAGACGGTTTGCAGAACGAATACCTGTGGGAAGTTCAGCAAAAATATCCCGACCGTTTTCTGTGTTGCGGAATGGTGGATGCCCGTCAGCCCGGATATTTCGAACATGCGGAAGCTCTGATTAATCAAGGGTTCAAAGCCGTCAAACTGCCTGCCGAACGTCTGATTATGAAAGATAAACGGGTGGTTTTGACCTGCGACGAAATGATGCGGATGTTCCGTTTGATGGAGAAAAACGGCGTTTTATTTTCGGTAGATTTGGCTTCGGGTGCGGAACAGGTTCCCGAAATGGAAGAAATCATTTCCGAATGTCCCGATTTAAAAATTGCCGTCGGACATTTCGGCGGCGTAACCCGTCCCAATTGGCAGCAGCAAATCAAGTTAGCCCGTCATCCGAATGTAATGATCGAGTCCGGCGGTATCACATGGCTGTTCAACGACGAATTTTATCCGTTCAAAGGCGCGATATGGGCAATCAGGGAAGCCGCTTCACTGGTCGGTATCGAAAAATTGATGTGGGGTTCCGATTATCCGCGCACTATTACTGCTATAACATACAGGATGTCATACGATTTCGTCCTCAAATCCAACCTGCTGACCGAAGAAGAAAAAACATTGTTTCTCGGTGAAAATGCGCGAAAATTCTACGGGTTGCATAATCCCGTTCGTTTACCTTATATTAAAAACATGTCGGAATGAAAGCTGTACAAATAATTGACGCAGGGCAAATAAGGCTTGTCGATATCCCCGTCCCCGCAATATCGCCCGATGAAGTATTGCTGAAAATTAAGTATGTGGGATTCTGCGGCTCCGATCTCAATACTTATTCGGGTAAAAATCCGATGGTTAAATTACCCGTCATACCGGGGCATGAGATTGGCGCTGTGATTGAAACCGCAGGCGATGCGGTGCCAACTCATTTAAAAACAGGAATGTCATGCACCGTAAATCCGTACACGGCTTGCGGCAATTGCCCGTCGTGCCGTAACGGACGACCTAACGCATGTCAATTCAATCAGACTCTTGGAGTTCAACGCGATGGCGCCATGTGCGAGTATATCGCCCTGCCGTGGAACAGGGTTATTGCCGATTCCGCAATTTCTCCCAAAGATTTTTGTCTTGTCGAACCTCTAAGTGTGGGTTTTCATGCTGTGGAACGCGGGAAAATCGGTGATTCTGATACTGTGGCGGTTATCGGTTGCGGAATGATAGGCGCAGGCGCTGTCATCAGCGCTGCAATTCGCGGCGCAAAAGTGATTTCAATAGATATTGACGATACCAAACTGGCTTTAGCCAAACGTTTAGGCGCAAGTTTCACCGTCAATTCCCAGACGGAAAATGTCCACGAACGTTTGCAGGACATAACCGGCAATCAGGGTCCCGATGTGATTATCGAAGCTGTCGGCGCCCCTCCGACTTATCGGATGGCTGTCAACGAAGCCGCTTTTACGGGTCGAGTCGTATGCATAGGTTATGCAAAAACGGAGATAGCTTTCGAAACAAAGTATTTTGTTCAAAAAGAGCTGGATATACGCGGTTCACGCAATGCCTTGCCCGAAGATTTTCGCGCCGTGACGGAATATCTCAAACGCGGGACATGTCCGAAGGAAGAACTGATCAGCGGTATCTATCCTCCTGACAGGGCGCAGGATGCGTTGGAAAAATGGAAGGCAAATCCGGGACAGGTGTTCAGATTTCTGATAAATATGTCAGTGTAGTCGACAATATTTATGTTTTGCCCGCCCAAAATATTTTTTGCACAGTGAAGCCGTTTCTTCGGAAAAAATATGTAACTTTGCGGTTGAATTTTGAATATAAAATATAAAAGTAAAACATTATGGCACGTTATCTGGATCCAAAGAACGATTTGACTTTCAAGTGCATATTCGGAGAACACGAGCATTTGTGCATAAGTCTGTTAAACAGCATGCTTCCGCTGGAAGAGCACCGGCAGATAGTATCGCTTCAGTACAGCCCGCCGGAATTTATACCCGAAATACCGGTACTGAAGGATTCCATCGTGGACGTGCGGTGCACGGACAATACGGGACGTCAGTTTATCGTCGAGATGCAGATGTTCTGGACAAG
>JAISSE010000302.1 GCA_031273285.1 Prevotellaceae bacterium | reverse complement strand
CGCATATCAATCAGGAAAATCCCGTTAATCCTGCAAATCCTGTTAATCGTGTAAAAAAAAAATCTCGGAGTAATTCAAATCAATATAACCGTTGTGGATTTTGCGCCATGCGCTCCGATTACAAGCGCCTGCTCGATGTCGGCGGTTTTGGACGGTCCGGAAATAAACACTCCGAAGCCGTAACTGCTGCGGGCGACATGCTCGTAAGCCTCGTGCATATTATTGACAATCCTGTTTTTATCCAGAACAATCACTAAATTTTCCGCGATGAAATAGAGCGCTTTCTCTTTCACATTTTGGGGAATCCAGACGCAGCCGTTTTCGGCAACGCCGAGTTCTCCCCTTACTACGGCAAGTTCGACGCCGTTAAAATCGTGAGGGTCGTCCGTTTCGTCCGGATTGCAGGATGAAATTGCGATTTCGGGCAGGTTGGATGCAATTGTTTCGGCGTCGGGATATAAAGTTCTGATGAGAGCATTGATATTTTCATCCTCTTTCAGAAGAACGGCATTGCCACCGACAAATCGGCTTATTTCCATAAATTCGGATACGGCACTGTCGTACTTGACTGCATTGATTTTTATTTCCGGCATATCGTATTTCACGGAGACATGCCGACGGATATTATTGAGTATGTCATTTTTAGAACTCATTGCCTGTCTGTTTTTTTGATTTTTCCCTTTATCCACATTGAAGTAAAACTTTCGTCGGCAAAACGCGGCAGTTCGCGTCCGTAACCCCATGCATTCAGCCTGTTGTATACAAAAATACGCGGCAGACGATTTATTGCCGGAGCCATTTTCAAAACGGTACGATATAAAGCCGGACGACCGAACAAAAATTTCATACCCTTTGACATCAGTTTTTTGGTTCGGTTGGCTTTTCGCAAAGAATCAAGGTTTTGTCTCCATCCGTATATCTGTTCGGCAAGATTGATTTTCACGGGACATACGTTATTGCACGAATAGCACAGGGAACATGCCGACAGATTGTCGTGGTATTTGTCCGGACATTTTGCCATTCCAAGATTGATTCCTATGGGTCCGGGAATGAAATAAGTATATGAATATCCGCCGCTTCGCCGATATACCGGACAGGTATTCATACATGCCCCGCAGCGGATACATTTCAGTATCGGCAGATGTTCGCTGTTGCCCGGAATTTCGCTTCTCCCGTTGTCCACAATCACGATATGCATTTCGCCGCCGTCTTTGGGCTTGCGGTAATGCGAGGTGTAAGTGGTTGAGGGCTGACCTGTTGCCGAGCGTGCGAGCAGACGTGTGAAAACACCCAGCGATTGCATGTCGGGAACCAGCTTTTCTATTCCCATCGAGACGATGTGGAGTTTGCAGAGTGACGTACCCATGTCGGCGTTTCCCTCGTTGGTACAGACAACCACTTCGCCGGTCTGTGCAACTCCGAAATTTGCGCCGGTCATTGCGGCGTCGGCAGTAAGAAATTCGGCGCGCAGATGTTTGCGGGCTGTGTGGGTAAGATAAGTCGGGTCGCTGTTGCCTTTCCGGGAGTCCATTTTTTCCTCGAACAGTTTTCCGACTTCCTCCCTTTTTTTGTGGATGGCAGGCATCACGATATGGCTCGGATGTTCGCCCATAAGTTGCAGGATGCGTTCGCCCAAATCGCTTTCTACCACATCAATGCCCTTTTCGACAAGATACCGGTTCAGACGGCATTCTTCCGTAAGCATGGATTTGCTTTTGACAAGTTTTTTCACCCGATGACTTGCCAGAATGCTGTAAACAATCTCGTTATGTTCCCGTGCGTCTTTCGCCCAGTGGACGGTTGCGCCGTTGCGTTCGGCTTCGGACGAAAACAGTTCCAGATAATAGTCCGCGTGGGTTACGGTGTGCATCTTTATCCTGCTTGCCAGCTCGCGCAGTTCCTCCCACTCCGGAATCCGCATAGCCATATTGTCTCTCTTTTGACGTACCTGCCAGAGAGTTTCGTTGTGCCACTGTTCCTGCTCTTTGTTCAGGATAAATTTTCGGGCTGCCGCTGCATGTTTTGTACTCATAATCCGGATGCTAAGATTTGAACTGCATGTATAAACCTGACGGGAATCCTGTTTCTTGCCGCGATACCCTGCATGTGCATCAGACACGAACTGTCGGCGCCGGTGATGTATTCGGCTCCGGCGGCTATATGGTTTTTGATTTTATCTTCTCCCATACAGACGGATACGGCGGGTTCTTCGACGGCAAACATGCCTCCGAATCCGCAGCATTCATCCGCTTTTGCAGGCTCGACTATTGTTATGCTTTCCATCAGCGACAGTAAATTTTTTATTTTTGAATAGCGCGGGATGTTTAATTCGCTTGCCGACGACAGATGCAGTTCCCTGACCCCGTGGCAACTGTTATGTATGCTTGTTACATACGGAAATTTACCCTGCAATTTTTCGGGTCGTATAATGTCATGAATAAATTCGCAGACATCGTATATCTTTTCGTGCGTTCGGCACAAATGACTGTTTTTCAAAATGGACGGATAGTTGAATTTGACAAATGCGGCACAGCTTGCCGAAGGAGCGACGATATAATCGTATTGACCGAACAGTTTATCGAAATTTTTTGCCAGTGCAAACGCTTCGTTCTCGAATCCCGCATTCGCCATCGGCTGTCCGCAACAGGTCTGATTTACCGGATAATCGACATCCAAGCCGAAATAATCCAGCAGTTTGTACGCGGCAACTCCGACTTCGGGATATATTGCGTTTACGTAGCAGGGAACAAACAGACCGATTTTCATATAATTACGAATTAAAAATTAAAAATAACGTAAGTTCGGCGTAGCCAATGATATAACATGTTTGTTCACATTGTTTCATGTGAATAATACGTGTAAATATTTTTTGTAATTCATTCAATAAATCATTTGTCATCCGGCGGATATAAAAAAATGAGGCTGTCTCGAAAGAGATATTTTTCAAACACAAACGTAAGTTCGACGCAGTCAAACGTAAGTTCGGCGTAGCCAAAGTTCACAAAGAATTTTCACGAAGTTCACAAAGAGAAGTCGATATAAACTTTGTGTTTAAACAGACTTTTAAGACAACCTCATAATTAATATTAATACAAATGAGATACAATTCACCGTTTAACCTTGTGTTTCCAGATAAACCACATGAGTTTGAAGGTATTCCTCCAGTCCGTGTTTTCCGTCGGCGCCGCCGATTCCCGATTTACGCCATCCGGCATGGAATCCCTGCATTGCTTCGAAATTTTCGCGGTTCACGTATGTTTCGCCGAATTTCAAAGCGCGAATCGACTTGAACGCCAAATCCAGATTTTGCGTGTAGATGGACGAGGTAAGTCCGTATTCGCAGTCGTTTGCCCACTCGATGACCTCGTCCGTATCGGTAAATTCGACTACGGGCAACACGGGTCCGAATGTTTCTTCCTGAATAATATCCATCTTCTGCGTGGCATCGACCAGAACAGTCGGTTCGAAAAAATATCCTTTGCTGCCGATACGTTTGCCTCCGCAGATCAGTTTTGCACCCTGTTTAACGGCTTTGGCAACTTTCTCTTCCACCGATTTCAGGGCATTTGCTTCGATAAGCGGACCCATATCCAGCTCGGCGATTTCGGCGGGATTGCCCGTTTTGACTTGTTTCAGCCCTTCCAGCAGTTTTTCGATGAAAGCGTCTTTGACTTTCGAATGGACATATACCCGTTCGGCGCAGTTGCACACCTGTCCCGTATTGATGACGCGGGAAGCGATGATGGATTTGACCGCCAGGTCAAGGTCGGCGTCGGCAAATACTATGGCGGGGGCTTTGCCGCCGAGTTCCAGCGACACTTTGGTGATATTCGGAGCGGCGGCTGCCATCGTCTGCTGCCCTGCGGCAACGCTTCCGGTAAGGCTGACCATTCCGACTTTCGGATTGGATGCCAGCTCCTGTCCGATTACGGAACCTCTGCCCATCACCACATTGAATACTCCGGCAGGCAATCCGCTTTCCGCCGCGATCTCGGCAAAGACATACGCATTTTCGGGAGTCAGCTGACTGGGCTTGATTACTATGACATTCCCCGTTACCAGCGCCGGCGCGGCTTTGCGGGCAATCAGGAAAAACGGGAAATTCCACGGTAAAATTCCGGTGATAACGCCGATAGCTTTTTTGAACAGCAAAATATTTTCGCGGGGACGGTCGCTCTGAATGATTTCTCCCTCGTAGCGACGCGCCCAGCCTGCCATATATTCGAGATAATCGGCAGTGAACAGTACTTCGACATTCGCCAGCCCCCGTACCTTACCGCCTTCACGTATAATGATGTCGGTAAGTTCTTTTTCTCTCTTCCGGATACCTGCCGCAATTTTCAGCAGATAGGAAGCTCTCTCGACAGCGGGAAGTTTTTCCCAGCCCTTTTGCGCCTTTTCAGCCGCATCAATCGCTTTTTTAGCGTCTTCCGCGGTTCCGTCCGGCATACGCGATATAACCTCTTCGGTTGAAGGATTCAACACATCGATCCATTTTCCCGATGTGTTCTCGGCAAATTTGCCGTCAATAAACATTTTCAGTTCTCTCATGATACTA
>JAISSE010000287.1 GCA_031273285.1 Prevotellaceae bacterium | reverse complement strand
ACATATTATTTCGGCAGGATGTTTTTATACGATTTTTATTACGCAATTGAAAAAAATGTATTAGTTTTGCCGAAAATTTTGGTTAAATGATTAGTTGGCAACTTAGCGGTATTATTCTTGTCGTCCTTTTGCAAGCGAGCAGAGGATGAGGATCGCCGCGCAGTTGAATGAAACGAAGCCTTTCTCATCGGGGAGAAGGGCTTCTGTTTTTAAAGAATAGATTGATATGAAAAATGTTGCGGTGTTTTGCGCTTCATCTGCGGGATCGGATGACATTTATGTGAATGAAGCGAAAAAACTGGGTGAGAAATTGGCGGACGAGGGACTCGGATTGGTCTATGGCGGAGCTTCGCTGGGGCTTATGAACGCGGTTGCCGATGCCGTTCTCCGGCGGGGCGGCAAAGTTACGGGAGTTATTCCCCGTCTGCTTGCCGATTTGGAAATAACGAAGAATGAATGTACCGAGATAATCTACACTTCGACAATGTTCGAAAGAAAAGTCAAAATGCTTGAGATTGCCGACGCCGTCGTCGTACTTCCCGGAGGCTTCGGCACGCTGGACGAAATGTTTGAAGCTCTGACTCTTTCCCAGTTGAAACTGTTCGACGCTCCGATCGGGCTGCTCAACGTAAACGGATATTACGATTTGCTTGTCGGACTGTTGGACAATATGGTGGAGAAAGGTTTCCTGAAAAAGGAAAGCAAGGATAGATTGACGGTAAGTTCTTCGGTGAACGATTTGATTGAAAAAATAGTAAATATTAATAAAATATGAAAAATAAGGAAAGTGTTTCCGGTTCCGTATCTCTGTTAAACAGCCTCGTGGAAGAAGGCGCAGATACGATTTTCGGGTATCCCGGAGGGGCTATAATGCCCGTATTCGATGCTTTGTTTGACTATAAGCACAAACTTAAACATGTTCTGGTTCGGCACGAACAGGGCGCTGTTCATGCCGCTCAGGGCTATGCGCGGGCTTCCGGAAAAGTCGGCGTCGCTCTTGTTACTTCCGGACCGGGCGCCACGAACACCATCACCGGCATAGCCGACGCAATGATAGACAGTACTCCCCTGATTGTCATTTCGGGACAGGTAACGTCGCCACTTCTCGGCACCGACGCCTTTCAGGAAGTTGATATTGTCGGAATATCTCAGCCGGTAACAAAATGGAGCTATCAGGTTCGCCGAGCCGACGAGATTGCATGGGCTACGGCACAGGCGTTTTACATCGCATCGTCGGGACGTCCGGGACCTGTACTGCTTGATTTTACAAAGGACGCACAGATTGCCATGATTAATCATCATTACGAAAAATGCACGTCCATACGAAGTTATATCCCTGTTCCGAAAACCGACAGAAACCATCTGCTGAGGGCGGCGGAGCTGATAAATTCCGCAAAAAAGCCGTTTGCGCTTATCGGGCAGGGGGTCGAGATCGGAAACGCGGAACGTGAACTGATCGATTTTCTCGAAAAGGCGCAAATCCCCGCCGCATGGACTTTGCTGGGAGCTTCGGTGCTTCCTTTCGACCATCCTCTGAACAAGGGAATGCTGGGGATGCACGGAAATCTTGCTCCAAACCAGAAAACGAACGAATGCGACGTACTTGTCGCCATCGGGATGCGATTCGACGACCGTGTAATCGGGGACGTCAACACTTACGCCAAACAGGCAGCAATCATACATTTTGATATAGACCCTGCCGAAGTGGGTAAAAATGTGGATATTGACGTGCCTGTTCTGGGAAATGTCAAAAACACCCTGCCTGCCGTTACAAGTCTGCTGAAACAGTCCGAACACGACGACTGGATTGAGAGTTTCGACATCGTAAACGGTGAAGAATACGACAAGGTTATTGCAGATGAGATATATTGCGACAGGGAATACATCAGCATGGGCGAAGTGATACGGCGCGTATCCGAAACAACCGGCAATGAGGCGATTATTGTTACGGATGTGGGGCAAAACCAAATGATGGCGGCGCGTTACAGTAAACGCAAATTTCCGAGAAGTTTCATCTCTTCCGGCGGGCTTGGCACAATGGGATTCGGTCTGCCTGCCGCCATAGGCGCCAAAATCGCAGCTCCCGACCGTACCGTCTGCCTGTTCTGCGGCGACGGAGGCATGCAAATGTGTATCCAGGAGCTGGGTACAATCATGCAAAGTAACGTCAAGGTGAAAATTATCATTCTCAATAATAAATATCTGGGAATGGTTCGCCAGTGGCAGGAAATGTTTTTTAACAAACGCTATTCGGAAACGCCCATGCTTAATCCCGATTTTGTGAAAATCGCGGAGGCTTACAGAATTAAGGGACGGAAAGTTACACAGCGAGACAGTCTGGACGAAGCTGTCAAAGAAATGCTTGACCACAACGGAGCATATCTTTTGGAGGTCGAAGTCGAAAAGAAAGGCATGGTGCTGCCCATGATTCCGGCAGGCATGAACGTAAGTAATATAATTTTAGAGAAATAACAAAAAATATCGGATATGAATACAAATGCACAGACATTATACACGATAACCGTTTATTCCGAAAACCATGTGGGTTTGCTGACGCAGATTTCAAATATTTTCACCCGCAGGTTTATAAACATCGAAAGTTTAACTGTTTCGGCTTCAGCCATGAAAGGTGTACACAAGTTCACAATAACGTGCTACAGCGATGAAATATCAATAGAAAAACTTGTGAAACAGATAGAAAAAAAGATAGATGTATTGACGGCATACTACTATCTTGAGGATGAAATCATTTCGCGCGAAATAGCCCTGTTCAAGGTTACTACGGAAACCCTGCTTGCGAATAATACGATAGAAAGTCTGGTAAACAAGTATAATGCAAAAATCATCGAAGTCAACAGTCTGTATACCGTTATAGAAAAAACGGGCGAAAAAACGGAAATCCGGCAACTGTTCGACGAACTCGAACCTTTCGGCATA
>JAISSE010000284.1 GCA_031273285.1 Prevotellaceae bacterium | reverse complement strand
CCGTCGTGCGACATGTCGCTAATACTCAATATAACCGGCTGTTTTTTTCAGTTGTTCTTCGGTAATTACTTTTTCTTTAACCATTTCGCTGCCCGAAGCGATTGTTCCCTTGAATTTCCGGTAGCTGATTATGGATTTTGCGACGAAATTGTTGATATACGGATGTTTCGCAAGCTCTTTTTCCGTAACGGCATTTATTTTTATACGCCTGACATGCGCGGTGTCGATAAGAATCTGATTGCGGAACATGGCAAAACGGACAGAGTCTATTCCCTTGATTTCCATAAGCTGCTCCGCTTTGCAGAACCCGCCGAGCCTGTCGCGATATTCGACGATTTTTTTTGCATAATATTCGCCTATGCCGTAAAATTTCTGTAATTCCGTAATATCGGCAGTATTAAGTTCCACAGTATATGGTTTTTTGGCAGCAGTGTTCGATTCCTTTTTTTCTTTGGTTTCAATCGTCTCAACATCTTTTTTCCTTGCTCCGGTTTCCCCCGTCCTTTCCGCAATTTTTTTAGTTTCCCGCTTAATGTCAATATAATAGTACAAACGGGCAAACATCTCTTCGGAGACAACAAACGAGTTGCCGAAACTTTCTCTGTTATAAAATCTGCCGCCTTTATTTCTGTAATTGACAATGCTTTTCGCCTGTCGCGGCGAAAAACCCAAAAGCGTCAGCGAAGCGGAATCGACGGTATTGGGATCGAACATGAAAAGCGTATCGGGCTTGTTCCTAACGGTATTGCGTTCCATTTCGGCAAGAAAAATATCCATCTCTTTTTTCAGACGTTCCAGGTCTTCGCCGGTAAATTCGTCATTCCGGAAAAAACGGGGAAGAAAGATGACGACCATCAAAATGATTATCAAAGCGGCAATACCCAATCTTTCGGAATTGAAAAAACTGAAATATTCCTTTAAAAACAGCAGGAAGCCGGACGGAGATTTTTGTCGGGAATTTTTCGGCATTTTCGATAATCATCTAAAATTAAACGTAAAACAATCAATATTTGAAACTGCTTTTCCCGATAAATTCCCGAAGCACCGATGTCGGAGGTATCGTTTCCTCGTCTTCGACATCAATATTTTCGAAATAACCGATAAACTTCAGTAATCGCAGAGCCTCAACATGTTCCTGACTGCAGGGGGATACTTTGCGCAAAAGAGGCTCGACATATTTTCTAAGTACGCACAATTCGTAAATCAGTGAAGAGTTGAACATTATATCGGCATTTTCCTGATAGGGGAAAATATTGCGGTCTTCGCCTATGCGTACGCTGTGCCAGCGTCGTATGGTGTCGGTGGCTGAATATCCACGTGTTGCGGCATCGCGAACTATTCGCCTGACAAGCCGGTTGTCCGTTGTCGGGATTCTGTTGTTTTCGTCGATCGAAACGGAAGTAAGCGCCGAGGCATATATTCTGAAAATTTTGTCGTCGGAGATGTAACTTATCAGTTTCGGATTCAATCCATGTATCCCTTCCACTATAAGTATATCGTTTTCATCCATTTTGATTATATCGCCGGCACAAAATTTGCGTGTTCCCGATATAAAGTCAAAGCGGGGAATATTCACTTCTTTTCCTTCGAGCAAATCTTTCAGCTGTGAATTAAACAGTTCTATGTCTATCGCGTGCAAAGATTCGAAATCATATTCTCCGTTTTCATCTTTCGGCGTATCTTCCCTGTTCACGAAATAGTTATCCAGTTCAATAATATGCGGACGTTTTTTCGCCACCTGCAACTGCACGGCAATGCGTTTTGCCGAAGTTGTTTTTCCACTCGATGAAGGACCTGATATAAAAGCGATTTTCGATTTTTTCTCTACGATTTTGTCGGCAATATACGCATATTTTTTCTCATGCAGAGCTTCGGCTATCCGAATCAGGTTGGCGGCGCGTCCGCCCTGTATTTCCTTGTTCAGGTTTCCTATTGATTTGGCGCCCAGTATTTCGTTCCATTCCTTGTGCTCGTGGAATATTTGCAGCATTTTATTCTGGATGACATATTCCTGCAGGGTATCGGGCTTGTCGGGTTTGGGAAACATCAGTAAAACACCCTGATAATATATGCTTAGACCGAATTTTTTCAGACTGCCCGTGGAATGAACCAGCGGTCCGTAAAAATGGTCGGGAACATTGTCCAGCCAATATACCGAAGTGAAAAACTTTCCGCCGGTTTCCAGCAGCAAAGCCTTTTCTTTATACCCTTCATTCAGAAACAATTCGATGGCTTCGGACGTGGGTATCTTTGTTTTGGTGATAGCCAAATCTCTTGTTATCAAATCTTTCATGTAAGCCTCAAGAGCGTTTATTTCGGATATTTCCGGACTTTGTTTTCCATTTGTTATCTCACAATAAAGCCCCTTGGAAACAGAGTGTTGTACGGAAAGTTTGTGGTTGGGTAAAATACGTTTTACCGCAACCTGCAACAGAAAAGTCAGCGAGCGGATATATGTCCTCATTCCGTCGGGATGACTTATGTCGATAAATTCCACAATCTTGGCGTTATACAATTCATAAGCCAGCTCTTTCAGTTCGTTGTTCACTATCGCAGCGATGACTGATGACGACAGCTGAGGTTTTATGTCGTTATATGCTTCGTACAGAGTTGTTCCGACAGGATAGCGATGTACCGTATTCGTGTTGGTACATGTGATTTCGATAAAAGTCTTCATTTAAATATATCTTTCATAAACGTATTCAACAAATGCACCCGAACCGTGTGAAATACAGTTATCATTTCTGTTCTCCATTTAAACGGGCTTTTAAAGCGGCTAACTCGGCTGCAAGAGCTTCCTTTTCGGCAATAGCGGCTTCTCTTTCGGCGCGTTCGCGGGCAATGGCGGCTTCCTTTTCGGCGCGTTCGCGGGCAAGAACGGTTTCCTTTTCGGCAAGAGCAGCATCCTTTTCGGCAATGATACCTTCGTATTCCTTGCGGGCTTCTGCTTTTCCTTCCACTCTTCCTTCCAGTTTTGCCGATGAATATTGACTTATCCGGTGGCTGCGTTCCCATTTCAGAGAGTCGTATTCACTCTTCTCTTCGTCGGTAAGTTTGTTGTATTCCAAAATCTTTTTTGCCTTGTCCAGACCTTTTGCTTTAAATTCGTCTTTGATTTCATTATTTTTCAAAAAATACATCCACTCGTCTAAGGTGTCTTTGGCAACATTGTTGAACTGGTTTATTTTGAGGATATAGTACTCCGGAAGGATCTCGCCAGGAACTTCTTTATTGAAGGTTGAACGCTGAGCCTCCGACAGGCGAAGTTCATCGTCGAAATGCAAGCCCCGAAAATAGGTTTTGCCGCAATAGATATAATCCTTTCCCTGTCCAAGGTCAAAATACACGATGTTGATCGAATATACTTTCTTTACTTCAGCGTAGTCTGCGCCCTGTACCATGCGTTCGCAGATTGCCTTGCTCGTGCCGTAAAGCATACGTTGAAAATAGTCCACCTCAAGACTGAACTGCAATTCGATGATGATAATTTCTCCCTTGTCGTTCTCTACTAAAATATCGAACCTGGTAGATTTGTCTATGGGGGTCGTTTTATTAGACTCGCTCTCTATTAGATTCGTTACCTTAACGCTGTCTCTGAGCAATTCGCTCAAAAAGCCTTCCAGAACATCATAGTTGGCTTTGTTGCACAATAAAATCTTCAGTGCGTAATCAAACGAAATGAGCACCCGCTTACCGGATTTATGTACTGTTTCCATTATACCTTAATCTTTAATTTAAAGATGCAAAGATATAAAAAATAATCGATACGGTAAAACGAAGTTTGATACACTCAAATGCACTCATTCGGAAATATCCCGCATTTGAATAATTATTACTATATTTGCAGCCGAATATTAACTGGTAAATTATGATGGTTATACCTTCATCAGAACTTATTATTAATGCCGACGGCTCGATATTTCATCTGCATCTTCGTCCGGAAGACATTGCAGACACGATTATTCTGGTCGGAGACCCTGCGCGTGCGGATATGATTGCAGGCTATTTCGATAAAATTGAGGTGGAGAAAGCGAACAGAGAGTTTGTTACCAAAACCGGACATATCGGGAAACATCGCCTGTCGGTTGTGTCCACAGGCATCGGCGCCGACAATATTGATATTGTAATGACCGAGTTGGACGCTTTGGCAAACGTGGATTTTACTTCGCGCACGGTGAAACGGGAACATCGTTCTCTGCGAATACTGCGGCTCGGCACTTCGGGCGCCCTGCATGGGGATATACCGTTGGGAAGCATCATAATGTCCGATATTTCCGTGGGTTGCGACGGTTTGCTTAATTTTTATGCCGGTCGCGACAGCGTCGGTTTGAAAGCAATGGAAAAAGCATTTGTCGAACATACGAACTGGAATAAACGGCTTGCCGACCCTTATTTTGTTCCGGCTTCGGAAACATTTGTAAATCTTTTCGACAAGGATGTTATTCACGGAATAACCGTTTCCGCTCCCGGATTTTACGGACCGCAGGGGCGCGTGGTGCGTCTCGGACTTACCGACCCCGATTTCTTATCGAAGATAGAATCGTTCACATATAACGATATGAGAATAACCAATTTCGAAATGGAAGGCGCCGCAATAGCCGGATTGTCCCTGCTGCTCGGACATCAGGCGGCTACAATCTGTACGGTGATTGCCAACAGATATTTGAGCGAGATGAATACCGACTATAAAGAATCTGTAAAAAAGATGGCGGAGCAGGCAATTGAAAAATTAATACGATAAAATTAATACAGTCATGAAACGTTTAATACGCTGGTTTTTAAATAATATACCCCGCAAATATCTGCAACTTGCCGCACAGTTTGCAACCCGTTTGATTTCCGTATTTTATATGGGAAACAAAGTCGAATGTAATGTATGTAAAAGGCATTACCGAAAGTTTTTACCCTACGGATATGTAAATACGCGCGAAAATGCTCTGTGTCCCCACTGCCTTTCGCTGGAACGCCATCGTCTGATGCAGTTGTATTTACAGAATAAAACAAAATTCTACACCTCGAATCCCCATACTTTGCATGTGGCTCCCGAATATTGTTTTCTCAAACGTTTCGAAAGATTGCTGGGCGACAATTATATCACTGCCGACCTCGAATCTCCTCTGGCGAAAGTTAAAATGAATGTTCAGGATATTCCGTTCAAAAACAATACTTTCGATGTGATTTTTTGCAACCATATACTCGAACATGTGGAAGATGACCTGAAAGCATTGCAGGAACTGTACAGGACGCTGAAACCGGGAGGCTGGGGTATAATCCAGTCGCCGATAAATTATAACAGAACAACAACATACGAAGATACAAGCATTGTTACTCCCGAAGAACGGACAAAGCATTTCGGACAGCACGACCATCTGCGCGAATTTGGCGCCGACTATGCCCTGCGACTGGCAAAAGCCGGTTTTGCTGTTGCCGAAGACCGTTATATTGAGACTCTTCCGCCGGAAAAAATAAAACGAAATGCACTTCCCGAACATGAAATAATCTATCTGGTACGGAAACCGGAGTAAATCCGGCAACATCCGAGTGCAGAAACGCGACGGGACAGGTTTGTTTATCGGTTGGTGGAATCATTTGTCATGATTTTGACGATTTTATATCCCGTTACAGCCACGAGTATGCTCATCATTGGGCTGATGAGGTTGAAAAAACAATAGGGCAGATAAACGAAAGTTGAAACTCCAAGCACCGTCGATTGCGTCATGCCGCAGGTATTCCACGGCACTAAAGGCGAGGTTACCGTAACGCCGTCTTCTATTGTACGACTAAGAAGTCGGCTTTCGTATCCTTTTCGTTTATACACACTTTTGAACATGTCGCCGGTGAGAATAATCGACAGATACTGGTCGGCGGTGCAGACATTCAGAAACAGACCTGAAAAAACAGTGGCGGACACTGTTCCCGCCGTCCGCTTCATGAAACGGAGAAACAGTGAGGTGATGCTTGCCAGCATGCCGCTTGCCGTCATGGAACCGCCGAAACACATGGCGCAGATAATCAGCCAGACGGTATTCAGCATCCCCGACATGCC
>JAISSE010000272.1 GCA_031273285.1 Prevotellaceae bacterium | reverse complement strand
AAAAGAGTCATTATAAGGAGATTTCAGCTGCGGAGGTGTAACTTCCGATATTTTTTTGTCGGCATAGACACGCATTTTATTCGGAGTATCCTGATATATATAACCTTTGTTGCCGTAGATGTGCATATCCTTGCGATTTGCGGACCAGTTCCACGAAGCCATAATCTGCACTGTTACCGAAGGATACTCTGCGACAATCGTTGCATCGTCATCCACTTTGGGATATTTATCCGGTTTTTGATGTTTCAAAACCCCGTACACGCTTATCGGTTTTTCGCCGTTGAGAAGCCATGTAGCCAGATTTGCGCCGTAGCAGCCAAAATCCGTAATTGCCCCTCCACCATTAAGTTTCGGGTCTGTCAGCCAGTCGGTAAACTCCTTTCCGCAACCGATTTCGAACGGACCCTGATGTCCATCGTAAATATTAATACGGTTAATTCTGCCGATAACGTCATCACTGATTAATTTATATGCCTCATGATTAGTGTCATACCATGTTGTTTCATAATTTGTAAGCAGATGTATGTTGTGCTTTCGTGCCAGAAGCTCCATTTTGTTTGCATGTTTCATATTGACAGCCAAAGGTTTTTCGACCATCACATGAATACCTCTTGGCGCGCAGGCTTCAACAACACTAAGATGGTCGTATGTAGAACCGTAAGCGACAACTGCTTCCGGTTTTGTCTCATCCAGCATTTTTTCCAGATTGTCATAAAAGACGGCGGCATCCGCTTTACCGCGCAACCCGTTATTATGCAGCAACTGTTTGTCGGCTTCAAAAACGCCGACAATAACAAAATCACCGCGTTCAACACGCTTAATCACTTCCCATAAATGCCCGTGAGAAACTCCCGCAACTGCCAGACGCAGCGGCTTGCCGTCCTGTCCCGACAAATAAAAAGGCGCTGCAAGCAAAACAGACAGAGCATAATAGCCGAAAAATCCAATCTTTTTCATTATTTTATAGAAATTAAAAATTTATGCAAAGATAAGTACAATTTTCGACAGCCCGATAAACAATTTTGACGGGGGCGATAAAGATTTCTGTGCCGGCATATTGCCGTATCGAAAATTTATCCATATTGTTCACAATACCAGAGGTATAGTAAAAAAATATAAAAATTTCGCAAATCTGTTGGGATAATATGAAAATAAATCCGTACCTTTATAGGTGAAAATAAAATGGTTTTATAGGTATTATTTATTGAATATAAGAAAAATAGAAACAGCAATGGTACGAAAAAAAATTAAATCTGCCCTGATTTCCGTTTATTGTAAGGACAATCTGGAACCAGTAATAAAGACGCTCGGCAAATACGGCGTTACCATATATTCGACGGGAGGAACTTTCGATTTTATCAAAAACATAACCGAAGTTCATTCCGTAGAAAGTCTTACCGGATATCCTTCGATTTTGGGCGGACGGGTAAAAACTCTTCATCCTAAAGTATTTGGCGGTATATTAAGCCGGCGGGACAACAGTTCGGACAAGGAAGATTTGGCAAAATACACAATCCCCGAAATAGATCTTGTTATCGTTGATTTATACCCTTTTTCCGAAACTCTGGCATCGGGTTCTTCGCACGAAGAAATCATAGAAAAAATAGATATAGGAGGGATTTCCCTGATTCGGGCGGCGGCTAAAAACTATAAGGATGTGCTGACGGTCTCCTCCCGCGACCAGTATTCTTCGCTGCTGGAACTGCTTGAATCCCAATCCGGAACCGTCGGCATCGAAGACAGAATACGCTATGCCGCCGATGCGTTTGAATTAACGGCAAAATACGACCAAAACATATCGGACTATTTTGCATCCTTACTCAATAAGGAAAAATTTGCACTGAATATCTCGCCCGCAAATAAACTGCGCTATGGCGAAAATCCTCATCAGCAGGGAGTTTTCTATGGAAAATTGGACGACATCTTTACCCGGCTGCATGGGAAAGAAATCTCGTACAACAATCTTCTGGATATCGACTCTGCATTTGCGTTAATCAATGATTTTCAGGAAACTACCTATGCGGTGATTAAACATAACAATGCATGCGGCTGTGCTTCGGACAGCGAGCCTGCAAAAGCATGGGAAAAAGCTTTGGCTGCCGACCCCGTTTCGGCTTTCGGAGGAATAATAATAACCAACAGTCCTGTAGATGTTGAAGTTGCGGAAGAAATAAACAAACTGTTTTTTGAAATAATTCTTGCTCCGGAATATTCGAACGAAGCTCTGAACCTTTTCAAGACCAAGAAAAACAGGATTATTCTGGCAACCAAATCGGGCAAACGCCCGACAAAACAGTTCCGTTCCGTTCTTAACGGCGTTTTGCTTCAGGACATCGACAACGTTTCCGAAGATATTTCATATCTGAAACAGGTTACAAAAAAGTCGCCGACAGAACAGGAAATCAGCGATTTGCTTTTTGCAAACAAATTAGTGAAACATTCGAAATCAAACGCGATAGTACTGGTGAAAAACAAACAATTGCTGGCAAGCGGTATCGGGCAAACCTCAAGGGTCGATGCACTTAAACAGGCAATTGAAAAGGCAAAAAATTTCGGATTTTCGCTGTCGGGAGCGGTTATGGCTTCCGATGCATTTTTCCCTTTTCCCGATTGTGTCGAAATAGCTTCAAAAGAGGGTATTACTGCAATAATACAGCCGGGAGGCTCGATGCGCGACCGGGAATCTGTCGATTTGTGCGACCAAACGGGTCTGTCGATGGCAATTACCGGATACAGACATTTTAAACATTGATAATTAAATAATTAACAGATAATATAAAATGGCGTTTTCTTTTTTAACTCACGACCTTGCGATGGATTTGGGTACGGCGAATACCCTGATCATACATAACGATAAAATCGTTGTTAATCAGCCTTCTATTGTCGCTATCGACCAAAATACAGGCAAAACAATAGCTCTCGGCGAAACTGCCAGACAGATGCACGGTAAAACCCATAAAAACATAAAAACCGTGCGCCCGTTAAAAGACGGAGTGATTGCCGATTTCGAAGCGGCAGAGCAAATGATTAGAGGGATGATTAAAATGATTCCTGCAAAATCGCGCTTTTTTACTCCCGCACTGCGAATGGTAATTTGCATCCCGTCGGGAAGTACTGAAGTGGAAATAAGGGCAGTACGCGACTCGGCAGAACAGGCGGGCAGTCGCGAAGTTCATCTTATTTACGAACCCATGGCAGCCGCTCTCGGGATAGGAATTGATGTGGAAGCGCCAATCGGGAATATGGTGGTGGACATAGGTGGCGGAACAACGGAAATTGCCATTATTTCGCTTGGCGGTATTGTGTGCAATATTAGCATAAGGACGGCAGGCGACGATTTTACCTCCGATATTCAGCAGTATATGCGTCATCAGCATAATATTAAAGTGGGCGAAACAACTGCCGAAGAAATTAAAATCAGGGTCGGTTCGGCTTTAACGGAACTCGAAAATCCTCCCGAAGATTTTATTGTGAGAGGTCCCAATATCATGACTTCGCTGCCGGCGGAAATACCCGTCAATTACGAAGAAATAGCTCATTGTCTCGACAAATCGCTGATGAAAGTGGAAGCGGCTATCATGACCGTTCTGGAGCAGGCGCCGCCCGAACTTTATGCCGACATAGTCGGAAACGGGATATATCTCACAGGCGGCGGCGTGTTGCTGAAAGGATTGGATAAACGCCTGAAAGAAAAAATCAGCATTGATTTCAAGGTTGTTGAAAATCCTTTGCTTGCCGTTGCCCGCGGAACAGGTATTGCAATGAAAAAACTCGGAAAAGGAGTCCCTTACCTGTTCAAATAGAGGTTCTTCGTTCGAGATTGAGGCTGTCTCGAAAGCAGTTTGGCACGCAGATGACGCGGATTTAACGGATTTGCGCAGATTATTATTTGTTTGATAATAATACCTTTATTTATCTGCGTAAATCCGTTAAATTCGCGTCATCCGCGTGCTAAACGGAAGTCGACAATACAGTTGTGGCAACGGTAATAAAAAACGGTTACAAAACTGATTGTAACCGTCTGATTTTAAATTGTGGGCCCAATAGGATTCGAACCTATGACCCTCTGCTTGTAAGGCAGATGCTCTGAACCAGCTGAGCTATAGGCCCCCGTTGTTTATAAAAACGGTGCAAAGATAAGCAGGATTTTTGAATTAGCAACAATTTTCCGCAAAAAAATATTATTTTTTTTATAAATACATGATTATAAGCATGTAATATTTTGGATTTACTGTGTTCTTTTCAAAGGAATTTTGACTTTATATGTCCTGGTTGTCGATAATTTCATGGTTATTATCCACGGATTGAAAATTTTCAGCACTTTATAATTCGTTCCGTTCTTTTCGGAGAAAGCAATCCAGTCAACGGGACCTTTAACAGTAACTTCCCTGTATAAAAGAGGTTCGAATTTGCTTTTCGGCGAAATATAAAATCCGTATTTCTCCGGGTTGGTCATCAGCGTTTTGTATGCAACAGCGCGGTAAACGTATCGCATTGTTTCCATGTTAAGATGCAGGTCGTAGTATTTTTTTTGCTTTTGTACGGCTAACTGATTGGTCATATGCGCAATACCTACATTATACGAAGCGGCTGTCAGCGTCCAGTTACCGAATTTTTTATATGCCAGTTTCAAATATTCGCACGCGGCTTTCGTTGCTTTTTCCAGATTATAGCGTTCATCGATTTCGGCGGTTATCTCCAGCCCGAACTCCTTCGCCGTTCCCGGTAAAAATTGCCAGAATCCGGCAGCTTTGGCGGGCGACACCACATTTTGCAGATTACTCTCGGCAACGCATAAATATTTCAAATCGTCGGGGACGTCATATTGTTTCAACAGATTTTCAATGGTTCCCATATATCTGCCGGCTAATTGCAGCGTATATATCATCGACGAATGCCAATAGGTCAAACTGTTCAGTTCCCGCATCAGGGATTCTCTGACGTCAAAATACTCCAGAGGAACTTTTTCGCCGCAAAAAGTTGCTTCGGCAGGTATCGGAGGAGCGCTGATGTGTTGTCCGACGTCATTAAGTCCACCATTTGCAGGTTGTTGCGCCGTCGATAAATTTGAGCAGACAACATAAAAAAACAGCGTAAATATTAATTTATACATAAAATATTTTCAATTCAAGGGCGCAAAGGTAAGATAAATATGTGAAATTTCAACAGACTTTCCCATTTTGACGACAATACGGTGTTTTCCAAATCAATAAATTCATAGTCATCCGTGTGCTTTCGAAACAGCCTCCGACAATAACTCTGTTTCGATTCGCTAAAAACAGAGTAAAACCATGCGCATGATTGCGCTAAACGTGCGCACGTTTGCAGCCTAAAGCTGCGTAAATCCTAAAAATCTGCATCATCTGCGTGCCGAATTATTTTTCAAACAGCCTCCGATGACGATGAATTACTTTATATTATTCATCCGTTTGCAAATTCCAGTTTGTTTCCTCCGGAATCTATTCGGATAGTTTCGCCCGGATTCAAATTCCCCGCAATAATCTGTTTCGAGAGTTCGTTAAGCAATTCTCTTTGTATCACCCGTTTCAACGGTCTTGCTCCATACACGGGGTCATATCCCTGTTCGGCAATATATCCTATGGCATTCTCGCTCATTTTGATTGTTATATTATTGACCGACAGAGTTTTTTGTATTTCGGCAATCCTGAGCGACACAATTTGCCGTATATCCTTTTTTGTCAATGGAGCGAACATTATCACCTCGTCAATGCGGTTAAGAAACTCGGGACGAACAGTTTCTTTAAGTAAATCAAGAACTTCCCGCTTTGTTTTTTCAACGATTTTCTCATTCGACCCGTCCGTTATTCGGGAGAAATTGTCCTGAATAATGCCTGATCCTACATTGGACGTCATTATTATAATAGTATTCTTGAAATTCACCGTTCGCCCCTTGTTGTCGGTAAGTCGCCCGTCATCAAGCACTTGCAGCAAAGTATTGAAAACGTCCGGATGCGCCTTTTCTATTTCGTCCAGCAGGACGACGGAATACGGTTTACGGCGAACAGCTTCAGTGAGTTGCCCGCCTTCGTCGTAACCGACATATCCCGGAGGAGCGCCTACCAGCCTCGAAACGGAATGCCGTTCCTGATATTCCGACATATCCAAACGTGTCATCATATTTTCGTCGTTAAACAAAAACTCGGCTAAAGCCTTAGCCAGCTCGGTTTTACCCACTCCCGTCGTTCCGAGAAAAAGAAACGAGCCGATAGGTTTTTTCTGCTCCTGAAGCCCCGCTCTGCTTCGGCGCACCGCATCGGCAACAGCCTGTATTGCTTCATCCTGACCGATGATACGGTTATGCAATTCATTTTCAAGATTGAGGAGTTTATCTTTTTCGGTTTGCAACATTCGTGTTACGGGTATTCCCGTCCATTTTGCGACGATTTCGGCAATATCCTCTGCCGTAACTTCTTCGCGAACCAAAGACGTTTCGTTTTGTATTTCGCTCTTTTCCTTAATCAACTTTTCGATTGTGTTCCGAGCCTCGATTATTTTGCCGTATCTTATTTCGGCAACCAAACCGTAATCACCCTTTCTTTCAGCTTCTTCCGCTTTAAACTTCAAATCTTCGATACGGTGTTTATTTTCCTGTATTTTGTCTGCGATATTTCTCTCTTCCTGCCACTTGGCTCTCATGGCGTCCCGTTTTCCGCTCAAATCGCCGATTTCCCTGTTGAGGATTTCCATTTTTTGCTCGTCGCCTTCCCTGCGTATTGCTTCGCGTTCTATCTCCAATTGACGAACTTTACGGTCAAGTTCATCGATTTCTTCGGGTACTGAATTTATTTCCAGACGAAGTTTCGAAGCCGCTTCGTCAATCAGGTCAATCGCCTTATCGGGCAAAAAACGCGATGTGATATATCTGTTCGACAGTTCGACAGCCGCAATTATCGCCTCGTCTTTTATTCTTACCTGATGATGAGTTTCGTAGCGTTCTTTCAGACCTCGCAGTATCGACACGGCATCTGGTACCGAAGGCTCATCGACCTGCACCGGTTGAAATCTGCGTTCCAATGCTTTATCTTTTTCAAAATATTTTTGGTATTCGTCCAAAGTAGTAGCGCCCACAGCCCTGAGTTCGCCGCGCGCCAGTGCCGGTTTCAGAATATTAGCCGCATCCATGGCGCCGTCGCTCTTGCCGGCGCCCACCAAAGTGTGTATTTCATCAATAAATAATATTATTTCGCCGTTGGATTCAATAACCTCTTTAACAACGCCTTTCAACCGCTCTTCAAATTCACCCTTATATTTTGCTCCGGCAATCAAAGCACCCATATCCAAAGAAAAAATATACTTGCTTTTAAGATTTTCGGGGACGTCGCCACTGACAATTCTGTGTGCAATACCTTCGGCAATAGCCGTTTTGCCTACGCCCGGTTCGCCAATCAGTATCGGATTGTTCTTGGTTCTTCGCGTCAATATCTGCAATACCCGTCTTATCTCTTCATCGCGCCCGATGACAGGGTCAAGTTTGCCTTTCCGCGCCTGCTCGTTGAGGTTAATTGCATACTTGTTAAGGCTGTCGAACGTCTCGTCCGCCGTTTGCGAATTTACCGTATTTCCCTTGCGAACGGATTCAATCGCCGACAATACTCCTTTTTCTGTAATTCCATTGTTTTTCAGCATTATAGAGACATTGTCGCCGGAATCAATCATGCCGAGAAAAAGACTTTCCGGAGAGGTAAACCGGTCGCCCAGCTTTTTCGAATATTCCAGGGATTTTTGCAATACCTTATTTAAATCATTTGACAAATAGGGCGTTCCTCCCGTAACATGCGGATAACGTTCCATAATTGATTTTAAGGCATTCTCCAACACTCCGGGCGCTATTCCCAGTTTTTT
>JAISSE010000215.1 GCA_031273285.1 Prevotellaceae bacterium | reverse complement strand
GGAAGTAAAGTAAACGCGCAGACATTCTTCCTGTTCCTGCGTTGTTTCTCCTGCAAAATAAGCGTCGAGCATCTTTTTAATTTCATTCGTTGCATTCATTTTTTTTTTCCTTTTTTATCTTGCCGATTTAACATACTGTTCACGTACATATTGCCTTGCACGGCTAAGATTTACCCTCACCGTTTCGGGACGGGTCGATGTCAATGCGGCTATTTCGTCAATTTCGTAGCCTTCAATGTCTCTCATCGAGATAATCATTTGTTGCAGTGAAGGCAATGTCGCTATTATTTTCTCTATAATTTCAATCATCTGCCTGTTGTTTAACGCCGTATCGGCTGTTTCGTCGCAGGCATAACCGTGAAGACTGTCAATGGATGTCATCACGTTTTTATTCTTGCGCAACTTGTCGAGACACAAATTTTTGTTTATCCGCATCGCCAGTCCGCCCATGTTGCCGTATTCCTCCGATTTATCGCGCATGCTCCATAATCTCAGGAACGTTTCCTGCACGTTGTCTTCGGCTTCGACATCATCGCCCAAAAGCTTTAACGCATAGCGATACAGTTTGTCGCGCAAAGGATAAACCACCGAAGTAAATCTTTCTATGTCCGCTGTCTTTGACAATTCTTACCTGTTTATTTCCGTTTGTCGTCTATATTTAATGACGTAAAAATGCAAAAAATATAACAAAAAATGCAAAATAATTTCAAATGGGGTGCAATTTTGCCGGACACAGGGGGGTATAAAAAGCACGTACAGGCACGTACAGGCACGCAGATAACGCAGATTTAAAGGATTTACGCAGATAAGTAAAATACTTATTATAATCTGCGTAAATCCTTTAAATCTGCGTCATCCGCGTGCTTTCACGGCTGCTTCTATTTCTGACTGCGTTTTCGTGCGTTTTCATCGAGGAGAAGTTTCCTCATGCGTATGGCATTCGGGGTAACTTCCACACATTCATCCGCTTTTATATACTCCAGCGCTTCTTCGAGGCTGAACTGCACGGGCGGTTCGATATGCGCTTTTTCGTCGGAACCGGAAGCGCGGATATTGGTAAGTTTCTTTGTTTTACAGACGTTAATCGTCAAATCGTCGGCGCGCGTGTGTTCTCCGATAACCTGTCCGCCGTAAATTTCGTCGCCCGGACTGATAAAAAATTTCCCCCTGTCCTGAAGTTTATCTATCGAATACGCTATCGCCGTACCTGTTTCCAAAGCAATCAGCGACCCGTTTGTTCTCATTTCGATGGCGCCTTTATACGGTTCAAAACCTTTGACTATATGCGACATAACCGCTTCGCCCTGTGTAGCGGTAAGCATATTGCTTCTTAGCCCGATTATTCCGCGCGAAGGTATTTCAAACTCAAGATGAATACGCTCGCCGTCGTTTTCCATACTCATGATGGTACCCTTTCTTCGCGAAACCATTTCGATGGTTTTTCCCGATAAACTTTCGGGTACATCAATGGTGAGAAATTCAACCGGTTCGTGTTTTTCTTCATTTATTTCCTTGATAATGACTTTCGGCTGACCGACCTGCAGCTCGTATCCCTCGCGTCTCATTGTTTCTATCAGGATGCTGAGATGCAAAACTCCGCGTCCGAAAACGGTAAACGAATCGGCGTTTACCCCCGGTTCCACACGCAGGGCAAGATTTTTTTCCAATTCTCTGTCCAACCGTTCTTTAAGATGCCTTGAAGTTACATATTTCCCGTCGCGTCCGAAAAAAGGCGAATCGTTTATCATGAACAGCATGCTCATCGTGGGTTCATCAACCGAAATAGGATCAAGCCCTTCCGGATTTTCGTAGTCCGCAACAGTGTCGCCGATGTCAAATCCTTCGATGCCGACAATAGCGCAAATGTCGCCGCAGTCAACCCTGTCGACTTTCTTTTTTCCCATTCCTTCAAAGGTCATCAACTCCTTGATTCTTGACCGAACTATCGTAACTCCGTCGCGTTTTACCAGAGAGATATTCATTCCGTTTGTCAGCGACCCTCTTGCAACACGCCCTACGGCAATGCGTCCCAGATAGTTGGAATATTCCAGGGAAGTTATCAGCAGCTGCGGAGTGTCGTCAATAAATTTCGGAGCCGGAATTTCCTCGATAATCAAATCCAGCAGCGGGCATATGTCTCCGGAAGGAGTTTTCCAGTCCGCCGACATCCAGCCCTGCTTCGCGCTTCCGTATACGGTCTTGAAATCCAGCTGTTCTTCGGAGGCTCCAAGACTTATCATCAAATCGAACACTTCTTCGTTGACTTCTTCGGGACGGCAGTTCTGCTTGTCGACCTTGTTGATGACCACAATGGGCTTCAATCCGAGCGACAGGGCTTTTTGCAGCACGAAACGTGTCTGCGGCATTGTCCCCTCGAAAGCATCAACCAGCAGCAGAACGCCGTCCGCCATGTTCAGCACCCGTTCCACTTCTCCTCCGAAATCGGCATGTCCCGGAGTGTCGATAATGTTGATTTTATATCCTTTATATATCACCGAAACGTTTTTCGCAAGGATTGTGATACCCCGTTCGCGTTCAAGATCGTTACTGTCCAAAATAAATTCACCTGCCTGCTCTGCGTTTCTGAAAAGATTTGCCATGAGAATCATCTTGTCTACCAGTGTTGTTTTGCCATGATCCACATGTGCGATTATTGCAATATTCCTTATTTTTTGCATTATCCGTTATTAAATTTGAGGGTGCAAAGGTAAACAAATTTTGCGACTTGCGATTTAATGC
>JAISSE010000172.1 GCA_031273285.1 Prevotellaceae bacterium | reverse complement strand
TCAGGAGGTTGGGGGTTTGAATCCCTCCGGAGTCACAGCATTAAACGTCAATAAACCTGTTATCGGTCGGTTTGTTGACGTTTCTTATTTTAGCGACCTGCACCGTTCAAGCGAAAAAGTGCGCCGATAAATCGACGCGCTCACAATAAACATTAGAGTTTATATTCAATACTTGTATAACCCATTATTTTTCTGTATCTTTGCAAAAATATTTTACAGGATGAAGTACGACAGAATAAGAATTGGAGCCGCAAGGCTCTATGACGAACAGAGGGGATTTTTGTCGTACACCCGATTAACGGAGTTTCGGAAATCCTGCAAATCCTTTTAATTACGGTTCAGACATTTTTCACTGTTCACTATTCGTTTTTCACTGTTCACTATTCGTTATTCCTGTTAATCTTGTAAAAAAACATGTTAATCCCATGAAAAAATCCTGTAAAAAAATTTTGTCATTCGGTTAAAAATTATTCTGTTTTGATAAAAATTATTTTGGATTATAAAAATTTTCGTACCTTTGTGTTCGGACATTAATAATTGGTTATGAAGATTAGATTATTTTTGATAGTACTGACGGCGAGTATAAGTAACGGATTAACAGCCGGACACGCGACGGATTCGCTGTCCTATGCCTTTGGCATTCAGATAGCAAACGACCTTCTGCGAAACGAAATGATGGATGAAATCAGTTTGGATGCGCTGATCGAAGCAATCAACGATGCACAATCGGGCAAACCGAAAATGAGTGATGAAAAATCCATACAGGTTATTAGAAATTACATGCTTGCGCGCAACGAGAACCAAAGAAGGGAAAACGAAGCCGCAGGTCTGGCTTTTCTCGAAAAAAACGCAAAAGAGCCGGGAGTAGTTGTCCTGCCTTCGGGATTGCAATACAAGATTCTGGAAAAGGGACGAATATTGCACCCCAAAGTAACCGATACGGTTGAAGTTCATTACAAAGGCTCGCTCGTAGACAACACCGAGTTCGAATCGTCGGAGAAAATGGCGGGAGCGCCCGTCCGATTCCTGCTTGGCGACGTCATTCCGGGCTGGAAAGAAGGGTTGCAGCATGTTGCCGAAGGAGGGCGCATCGTGCTGTATATACCTCCGAAACTGGCTTATGGCGACAGAAACATGCCCGGAAGCCCCATCCCTCCGAGTTCCACTCTGATATTCGAAATCGAATTACTGAAAATCATTCCCGGTAACAATTGAAAATCATTTAAATCCATTATGCGATGAATTATATTACAGATTACATTGAAAAAAACAAACAGCGCTTTTTAGACGAGCTGTTCGAATTGATTAGAATACCCTCAATCAGTTCGCAAACCGACCACAAGCCGGACATGCTCAAAGCCGCCGGGTACTGGAAACAGTCCATTCTCGACGCCGGAGCCGACAAGGCGGAAATATTCGCAACCGAAGGAAACCCCGTCGTTTACGGAGAAAAAACAATCGACGCTTCGCTGCCGACCATACTGGTTTACGGGCATTATGACGTTATGCCCGTCGACCCTGTGAATCAGTGGCTCTCTCCGCCGTTTGAACCCGAAATACGCGACGGCAAAATCTATGCACGCGGAGCCGACGACGATAAGGGTCAGACATTTATACAGGCTAAGGCTTTCGAGTTGATGGTCAAAACCGGAACCTTGCCCTGCAACGTCAAGTTTATGATTGAAGGCGAAGAAGAAATCGGCTCCGGCTCCTTGAAAAACTGGTGCGCAGAAAACAAAGACCTGCTGAAAGCGGACGTGATTATCGTTTCCGATACGGGCATGATTGCCGCCGACGTCCCCTCCATAACAACGGGATTAAGAGGAATATCCTGTCTCGAAGTTGAAGTTTCGGGACCTTCGCACGACCTGCATTCGGGCATATACGGAGGAGCCGTTGCCAATCCCGTCAATATTTTATGCAAAATGATAGCCTCGCTGCACGACGAGAACAGACGGGTAGCCGTGAAAGGATTTTACGACGACGTCGAAACCGTCGGCAACGAAGAAAGACGGGAGCTTGCAAAAGCGCCTTTCTCGCAGGAGGAATACAAGAAAGAAATCAATGTCGGCGAACTGTGGGGAGAAACGGGATACACGACCACGGAAAGAACTGGAATACGTCCGGCACTCGACGTCAACGGAATATGGGGCGGATATACGGGCGAAGGAGCGAAAACCATTATTCCGGCAAAGGCGTTCGCCAAAATATCCATGCGTCTGGTTCCGAATCAGGACTATAAAAAAATCATGGATCTGTTCAAAGCCCATTTCGAAAGCCTTGCTCCCGCCTACGTTACGGTGAAAGTTACGCCGCTTCACGGCGGACAGGGATATGTTTCGCCCATAATATCACCCGAATACAAGGCGGCGCACAGAGCCATAACCGAAAGTTTCGGCATCGCTCCCGTACCATTCCGCAGCGGAGGCAGCATACCGATTATTTCGACTTTCGAACAGGTTTTGGGGACGAAATCCCTTTTGCTGGGATTCGGTCTGGAAAGCGACGCAATACATTCGCCCAACGAGAATTTCCCGTTGTACAACTTCTACAAGGGAATAGAAACCGTTCCCCTGTTCTATAAATATTTTGTCGAAGAATATTCAAAAAAACAATGAGTAGCGAAATAAACACCGAAGAACAGGCGATTTGGACGGGCAGTCCGAGTCAGTGGCTGAATTTCATGACGTATGCGTACTGCATAGTGATTACGACGCTGATTGTCATCGTACTGATATACATTCAGCCGACGGTGCCGACGGTGCTGCGATGGCTGTTTTTCATTTTCCTGCTGTATCCTGTCGGCAGGGCGCTGTTTGCATGGTACGAAGTCCGTTCCATCAGGTATAAAATCACCGGTTTGAGATTCTTGCACAGAGAAGGAATCTTCAACAGGGTTACCACGGAAACCAAACTGTCCGAAATAAGGGAAGTTCTTTTGATAGAACCGTGGTATAAAAGAATAGTCGGACTTGGCGATATTCGATTGAATCTTAAAGGTTTTTCCGAATCGTATGTCGTAATTTCCGGAATCCGCCGGGCGGACGAAATAAAAGAACTGATTAATAACGCCGTAAAACAGCATCAGACGGAAAAAACAACGGATTAGATGGATTATTATTATTATGTTAAATTAAAAAAATATTAAAGAATATGGCCTTAGAATTAACTGGGAGGATAGTGCAAATACTGGATTTGCAGTCAGGGACTTCCGCAAGAGGAGACTGGAAAAAGCAAGAATTTATTCTTGAAACCGAGGAACAGTACCCGCGCAAGATATGTATCTCGCTGTGGGGCGACAGAATCGGCGATATTGCCGGAGTACAGTTGGGCAAAGAAATTCTCACGGTGAGTTTTACTCTCGAATCAAGAGAATTTAACGGACGCTGGTACACCGACGTCAGAGGATGGAGAATACAGCGCGGCGGCGCGGCTCCGGTTCAGGGAGCGCCGACCGGAGCAACTCCGGATGCGGCGTCGGGAGTTCCGTCGCCGGAACAGCTCGCCGACAGTGGTTATGCCGGTACGGGCGGAGAATCGTTCGACGATTTGCCGTTCTAATCGGTATGTAACTGTCGTAGAAACAGACTTTTCGCAAAGAATATTCTCTTTGCAAAAGGGTTTTTCTTTTTTTTGTTACGAACAACAGGCGCTCGCAACAGGGGGTGCCTTTGTCTTAGGATTTGTCCACAAACAAATCCTAAGCCGGAAAAGACGTAACCCCACCATATCGTCATTGTGAGACTCTATGTTGCAGGCAACAAACAAGTTGAAGTGACGTAGCAGAAAATGGGAGAGACTGTCTTAAAAGTCTATTTAACACAAAGGGCAC
>JAISSE010000157.1 GCA_031273285.1 Prevotellaceae bacterium | reverse complement strand
TTGAAATCGACTATCCGCAACAGTCCCCGCCACGCATCGTCCTGTGTGAAACCCTCTGCGGGATAAGGGTCGGTATAATCGCCGAGAAATATCACCTCTCCGCCATATTCCAGAGCAGGTTCCCAAAATTTTCGTCCGTGAATATCCGGAACAATCAAAATCTCTTTCATATTTTTTATTTTATATAAATTACAAAAATATTTGCACGACCCATTGTTAACAGTCATGTTAAATCATTGACTGCATCGAATTTACATTTCGTAATTTTTAATTTTTAATTCGTAATCATATTATTGACGTTTACCGCCAAATATCCGCTATAATCCGCGGATAAAAATTCGTTTACCTGATTCCTGTCGGCAGGGTCAGGCGCCCAGGGAGCGATATTATCCGGCGTCAGAGGGACATACGGACCACGTTTTACTTCATACACAACAGTATCCGGCTCCAGAACAATGAGAGAATGCCAGACTCCCGCCTCGATTTCCATTCCGTAAACTTCCTTTTTCGGCGAAATTTCCGTAACCGACGCAACAAAGCCGTCGTCGTCGAATATCAAAATCAGCACACTCCCTCTGAGGACTAAAAAAATCTCCTCCTTATCGGGATTTTTATGCCTGTGCGGAGGAAAATAACTTCCCGGTTCCATTGCATTCAGCAGCCTGTTCAAAGGCTCGTCCGTATGCAGGTGAAAATTGTAATTCATTCTTAATCTCGGACTTTTGACTGCCTGCGCCGAAACCGAATCGAGTAATGCTTTGTCTATTATTTTCATGCGATACTTATTATATAATTACAAATTACGAATTACAAAACGCCAGTTAGACGCAGTAAATCGGTTCATAATCACCCGTTTCAAATCATTTTCTGCAAATCTTTTCCTATATCCCGCCGGTAATAGCATTTTTCGAAATGAATTTTTTCTACGGAATCGTAAACGGAATCCAGAGCCGCGGACAGATTGTCGGCGAGGGCTGTTACCGCGAGCACCCGTCCTCCCGCGCTCACCGTTTTATCTCCGTTTCGGGCTGTTCCCGCATGATAAACCCTGTTTTCTCCGATTGAAGACAATCCTTCAATCACGGCTCCCTTTTCGTATGCTTCGGGATATCCTCCGGAGACAATAACCACGGTTACTGCTGTTTTCGGATAAATCGAACACTGTTTCACGTCCAGATTTCCCTTGGCGGCTCCGTCGAACAGGTCGAGAATATCGGCATTCATGCGCGGGAGAACCGCTTCCGTTTCGGGGTCGCCCATTCGGACATTGTATTCTATCAGATACGGTTCGCCAGCGCAGTTCATTAATCCGAAGAAAATAAAACCCGTATAGCTGATTCCGTCCGCTTGCAGCCCCCTTATCGTAGGTTCGACAATCTTTTTTTCGACCCTGTCCATAAAAATCCTGTCGGCAAAAGGAACGGGAGAAACGGCTCCCATGCCTCCGGTATTGAGACCCTTGTCGTTTTCGCCGATTCGTTTGTAGTCCTTCGCTTCGGGCAGCAGTTTGTACGATTTGCCGTCGGTAAGTACAAATACGGAAACTTCGATGCCCTGCAAAAATTCCTCTATCACCACTTTACTGCTTGCCGCGCCGAATTTGCCGTCCAGCATTTCCTTCAGCGTCGATTTTGCTTCGGACAGGTCGCCTGCAATTATCACTCCCTTGCCGGCAGCTAACCCGTCGGCTTTCAAAACAAAGGGAGGCGACAACTGTTCGAGAAAACCGTATCCCTGCTGCAACTGATTTTTGTCGAACGATTGATAACGCGCTGTCGGGATACCGTGCCGCGTCATAAAATCTTTTGCAAAATCCTTGCTTCCTTCCAGCGCCGCGCCTTTTTTCGACGGGCCTATTACCGATACGGGCTTGTCGGTAAAATAATCGGCAATGCCTTTCACCAGCGGTTCTTCCGGACCCACAACCAGCATTTCGATACCGTTGTTCGCAACAAAATCGCCAATCGCCTCAAAATCGGATATGTTCAGAGGCACATTCCGTCCGCACTCCGCCGTTCCCGGATTTCCCGGAGCGATATACAGTTCGGTCAAACGGGGACTTTGCGCAATTTTCACGGCTAAGGCATGTTCACGCCCGCCTCCGCCAATTAACAATACTTTCATCTGTCAATCTATTTTATGCTGCAAAGGTATTATAAATTTTTGATTATGCGAAATTATATAATTGCGAATTAAAAATCACAAACGATTTAACATGTTTGTTAACAATGGTTCGTGCAAATATTTTTTGTAATCGATATAATTGATATATAGATAGTGCTGAAGCACTATCCTAAGATATTAAATCCCTTCGGGGATTCTCCAATCATCCATCATCCATCATACATCATACCGTCTTTTCGAGCCATCCGAACATGCTCCCGTATGCTTCGGCTCTGACCTGGGGAGCGGATAAAAACAGGTCGTGCATGCCGTCTTTGACAACTGTTTCGCTGACATTTTTCCCCAGCGCGGGTGCATATTTCCTGATATCCTCGACATTGAGTACCGCGTCGGCTCGTCTGAAATCTTCCGACCATTGTTTGCTTTTGAACGATTTGTCCGAACGCAT
>JAISSE010000150.1 GCA_031273285.1 Prevotellaceae bacterium | reverse complement strand
CTTTCAGTCTGTTTACAATGATGGGAATAATGTCCATTTTTTAATTTATTATAATTTGTTCTTACCAAGAATAACGGCACAAAAATAATTCTTTTTTTTATATTTTCGTTTATTTTGTTCGATAAGGGTGTATTTGGCTACGCCGAACTTGCGTTTGACTGTGTCGATTTTCATATGTTTATATTGCTATGGTTGAATCCTCCACCGCGTCTCTACGGCGGCATTAAGCCCTTCGGGCTGCTTGGCGACCTTTTCGTTCTACGTAGCGTCATTGCTACGGCGCAGCCGGAAGTAATAGCACCTCAAAATAAGATTTAGCCATTTGTCACAAGATTAACACGATTTGCAGGATTAACAGGATTTTCAATCATGCGCAGATTAGAAAAAAATCCGAAGGATTTTTTAATTCGTGTGAATTAGATTAAATTCGTGTAATTCGTGGATAAAAAGTTTCGCGGATAAAACTCAGTCCGGCGAGAGTGTCAAATGGATTTTTTGACCGGAATTGTATGAAACTCCATGCTCCGGCGACTGTTTAACAACCGTGCCGATTCCCGAATACGACACTTTCAACCCTCTGTTTTCCATGAGAAACAGGGCGTCGCGTAAGCCCATGCCGACGACATTCGGAATGATTCCCCTTTTTACCGATATTTTCGATACCTGCAATTTTTTGTCCGCCGTATCCACCCTGATCCATCCGTTATCGTCGACGGCAACCTGCAAGTCAAGCCTTTCCGCTATTATCGAAAGATTGTCGCCTCTGGTATTTTTTACAACGGGGATATTAACTTTTGTGACTGCCGGAGTAAAGGGTTTACCTATATATAAAGAATATATTTTATCCGAAACTCTTCTGAATACAGGCACGGCGGTTGAACTTGCGGAGAATTTTTCCGTTTCCGTCGAATTTAAAAATCTCGAATAAAGTACCACGATACATGAATATTTCGGATTTTTCTCGGGAAAGTAACCGCAAAAACTTGACAGTTCCCGACTTAAACCGGTTTTTGTTCTGTAGCTCTGCTCGTTTTCCTGATAGATGAGAGCCGTTCCCGTTTTGCCCGAAATACCGTACGGGCTGCCGGCGATTTGCTGCGCAGACCCTTGTCCCACAACGCGCGACAGCACTGTCCTGACGGAATCCAGCGTGGTTTTGGAACATATGGATTTACTGATTATTTTCGGTTTGAAAATATCTTCGCCGCCCCTGCTGTGCCTCAAACCGCGGACAATCCTCGGCTGAACCAGTACACCGTTGTTTGCTATCGCGTTATAGAACGACAAAATATGAATCGGCGCCATACGCAGCTGATATCCGTGCGAAAGACGCATCATCGATTCTTTGCCCAGTTTCGTGTTTATAAACGGCAGCGTTTCACCCAGATTTCCTATGCTGTCGGTGATTTTCAGAGATTTGACCGCCTTGATGAAATTTTCGACATTGCCGTCGAAAGCCCTGTCTATCATGTTTGCGGTGCCTGTGTTCGAGGAACGTTCGATTATTTTTGACACGCTCAAAAACGAATCGAGCTTGTTTTCTTCAAAAAAACTTTTGCGCCACACTTTTGTGTTGAATTTGTCGGTGAGCCTGATTTTACCCGTTTCCATGGCGAGCAGCAGGGAAACCGTTTTGAATGTCGAACCCGGCTCTATCGCCGCCCTGAGCGCATTGTTGTATATGTCGGAAACATCGGCGTGTCTGTCGCCGCTGGAATACATGCCCAGATTCGCCATCGCCTTTATATCGCCTGTGGCGACCTCCATCAGTATTATCGTGCCGCCGGCAAGTCGTTCATCCGCAGATATTTCTCTGCGCAGCACAGCCTCGCAAATATCCTGCATCCGCGTATCTATTGTTGTGATTATATCGTCGCCTTTTTTCAGTTCCCTGTCATACAGACCTTCGATGCCGGAGGATTGAGATTCGCTGACAACTCCGATAACCGAGCGGGCAAAAGATTTTCCGAACGGATACAGTCTTGCTCCCGTTTCGGTGGCATAGATTCCGGTTTTGTTCCTGCCCCGCTTTTTGAGATACGGATTATTCAGTATTTCATCCCGTTGCGATATGCTGATTCTGCGCTTCAGGATATTTTCTGTGCTCCCGACTTCACTGTTTTCCGCCCTGATTCTGTAGTTGTACAGTTCTCTGTAATAATCGTCGGCGGTTCCTCCCACAGCTTTCGAAAGCGATTTGGAAAATGCCCTGTACACATTTATGCGGAAAGTATCCAGTTTCACCTGAATAGCAGCGTTTTTATCCGTTACAACCTTTCTCCTGTCAATCGTAAAATTTTCGCTTATTCGTATACCGAAATCCGTAAGCAGCACATATTCGGGAAGATATGCGGCAAGCGGTTTTTCATCGGACGACAATATGTTCCCCCTGCGGAAATTTCCCTCATTGACAATCCTTTGACGCGCTTTTTTCTCCGCCTCTCTCAGTTCCGTATCAAGCAGGTCGGATATTGCCCACCCAACGCAATATGCTGCAAAACCGATGAAACAGCCATAGATAATGCGTGTGCTTTTATAAACCCTATTCGTTACTTTCTTCGCTTTCATTCTCAACTTTAACAGGCGGGCTGTCAGGCGCTTCCAAACCCAGATTATATTTATTCGACAGATTGATTATATTTCGATAATTCCCGAATTCCATAAACTCGTTCAGTTTCATGTTGTATCTTGTCTTGCTTTTCAGCAGACTGTTTTCCAGCCTGTTGTGTTTGTCGATTTCCAAATCGTATATAAGTCCGTTGCTTATATACAGCACGGCAAGCACGCAAAGCGTTATAAGATAGACATAATGCTTTTGAATATATTTTATTATATCGACGGTTAATATTTGGCGCAGTATTCCCATTACTTCTTTTCGGCTATTCTTAATTTTGCGCTTCTCGAACGGCTGTTGCGACCGATTTCGTCGCTGCCGGGGAGAATCGCCTTTTTTGTAATCACTTTAAACGGAGTTATTTCGTTACCGTAAAAATCCTTGAATCCGCGACCTTCGACATTTCCCGTTTTCATAAAGTTTTTGACCGCCCGGTCTTCCAGCGAATGGTACGAAATCACGGATAATCTGCCTCCTGCGACCAAAACATTCACCGTTTGTTCCAAAAAATGTTTCAGGGCAACGGTTTCTTTATTGACTTCTATCCTGAGAGCCTGAAAAACTTTGGCTAAAAACTGTTTTTCATCCTGTTTCGGGATAAGCGGCGCAATGGCTTCAATCAAATCTGCCGCCGAATCAAGTGATTGCCGCGCTCTTGACTCCGTCAATATCCGCGCAAGTCTTTCGGACTGTTTGATTTCCCCGTATTCGCCGAAGATGCGTTTCAGTTTATCCTGCGGATATGTATTCAGCACTGTACGAGCCGTAAGGACGGAATCCCGCCCCATGCGCATATCCAGAGGCGCTTCGGGAAAACGGAACGAAAACCCTCTTTCGCTTTCGTCGAAATGATGCGACGACACTCCCAAATCCGCCAGAATACCGTCCACTTTGCCTATTCCGTAATATCTCAAAAAGTTACGCATAAAGCGAAAATTATTTTGCACAAAAATCAAACGCCTGTCTTTCGGCACATTAGTTGCGGCGTCCGCATCTCTGTCGAAAGCAATAATCCTGCCGTCCCCGAGGCGCGACAGAATTTCCTTCGAATGACCTCCGCCGCCGTAAGTCGCATCGACATAAACGCCATCTGCCTTTATCTCAAGAGCATCCACACTCTCCTGTAAAAGCGCGGGCACATGGTAAACCGTAGCTCTATCAGTCATTTGTTACACTTTAACAGTGCAAAGATACAATTTTTTTCTTTTGTACCCGTTTTATTTTTACAAAAAACAGAAGCGAAGTATTTTTTCGGACGCTGTCGAACCTCGAAATCCTCCGAAGAGAACTTTTTGCGGGTAAAAAGTTCGGTCTTTGCCGCCCGATAATGTCGAAGGCATGATATGTCCTCGCCGGCATAACATGTTGTGTAAACGGATTTTTCGTGTATTTCACGAACGGGAGAAGAGGTTTTTTGAATTTTTTGCTGCTTGATTCCGGTAAAAAAACTAACTTTGCACCCGATATTAATTAAAATTTATGTATATATGATGTTAAAATTTATGCTATTATTTCAAGATGCCGCTGCACCGCAGGGAGGCGGCAGCCCGATGTTTTTTATCATGATTATTCTCATGTTTGTCGTGATGTATTTTTTTATGATTCGCCCTCAGCAGCGCAAACAGAAGCAGTTGAGAGAAATGAGAAAAACCCTGGGCAAAGGAGATAAAATAATCACTCAGGGAGGAATATTCGGCACGATTGTGGAGGTCAAAGA
>JAISSE010000130.1 GCA_031273285.1 Prevotellaceae bacterium | reverse complement strand
CAAAATTCCTTTATTTCTTCATTTGTACCCGGTTCCTGTTTCCCGAAATTGTTTGCGGGAAAACCGATTATCGTGAAATTGTCTTTTCCGTATTTCTCCTGCAATTCCTGAAGCTGCTTGTACTGGGGCGTCAATCCGCATTTGGAAGCGACATTTACCACAAGCACTTTTTTTCCTTTCAGTTTCGATAACGGAAATTTTTTACCGTCAATTGTTCGGACGGTAAAATCGTGGAAATTCTTGAGTTTCGCCTGTACGAAACCCGACGACATTACGGATACGGCGAGAAAAAGTGCCGCTGCTTTTACAAAAAATGAAATTCTCATAATGATTTTTTATTTATTGTTCTCATTTCAAATAGTCTTCAAAATAGTTTGTGATCTTCTGCATCAGATGAATACGGTCTCTTCCGCCGACATTATGTTCGGCACGCGGATAGGGAAAATAATCTACCTGTACATTATTTTTTATACATTCCCTGATAAAACTCAGGCTATGCTCGATAACCACCACGGGGTCAATCAAACCATGGCAAATCAGGAGTTTGCCTTTCAAATCCTTTGCTTTTTCGATCAGGCTTGTTTTCAGGTATCCGTCCGGATTTTCGTTGGGAGTATCCATATAGCGTTCGCCGTACATCACTTCGTACCATTTCCAGTCGATGACGGGACCTCCGGCTACGGCTGCTTTATACACATCCGGATAATTGGTAATCAGGGATATCGACATAAATCCGCCGTAACTCCAGCCATATACGCCAATCCTGTCTGCATCGACCCATGATTTCGATTTCAGAAATTCAATCCCTTTAATCTGGTCAATCATTTCGCGTTGCCCGCATTGACGGTGAATGATATTTTCGAAATATCGCCCGCGGTTGCTTGTGCCGTGATTGTCCATAACAAAAACCACATATCCGTGCTGAGCCATATACATCTCCCACAGACCCGAAGATGCTTTCCAGTTATTTATTACCAGTTGAGAATGAGGACCTCCGTACACATAATGGATAACGGGATATTTGCGTGTGGAGTCGAAATTCACGGGTTTGATGAGGCGGTAGTAGAGGTCGGCGCCGTCGTCGGCTTTCACCGTTCCCAGCGTTACCTCGCCGGTTGCATACCCATCAAACGGATTGTCTGCTTCGAAAATCCGGCGTGTACTTTTTTTGCCGACATCCGTGATTTCAATAATTCGCGGAACGTTCACACTGCTGTAATAATCAATAAACAGGGAACAGTCTTTGCTCATGGATATATTATGCCATCCTTCTCCAGACGTGAGGCGCACGGATTTGCCGGTTTTGATATTCACCTGAAAAAGATGTTCTTCGACAGGACTTGTTTCGGCAGAGAGATAATAAAGATTTTTTCCGGTCTTGTCCGTCGCGACAAATTTCACGTCGGCATCTACGGGAGTGAGGCGTTTTATCAGTTTTCCGTCGGAAGCATTATGCAGATACAGACTTAAATAACCGTCCCGATTGTTGGTGGTATAGATAAACTGTTCGCCTTTTTCGTCCAAAAAATACAGCGGATTCTGCGGTTCGATATAAGTATCCGATTTTTCCTCGAACATGCTGGAGATGAATTTTCCGGTCGAAGCATCGTAGCTGTTCAGGCGCACATGGTCCTGTCCGCGATTAAGTACCTGTACATAAATCATATCGGATTGAGGCGACCATGTAATGTTTGTCAGATACCGTTCATTGTCGAAATCCGTTACTTCGAGGAAACACGTTTGTTTTGTTGCGATATCGTACACGCCCAGAGTGATTTGCTCCGAGTTCATGCCCGCCATGGGATATTTTATTTCCGTTACCGACCCCGTGCGCGTGGTTATGTCCAGCAGTGGAAATGTCGATACACGAGTTTCATCCTTTCGGAAAAAAGCAAGTTTTTTCCCGTTCGGCGACCAGAATATGCCTCCGTTTATGCCGAACTCATTGCGGCTCACGGATTGTCCGTTCACGATATTTTTGTCTTCATCGGTCGTTACGGCGAACATGTCTCCCTGTTCGTTCATGTAAAACAAATTGTTATCCCTCGTGCAGGCATAGAGTTTCCCTGTCGGGGAATATGTCAGATTTTCCACATTTTCGGGCAATGTTACGGTTTGCAGCAGGGTTTTGTTAAGTATGTCCACGCGATGTTCCTTGCCGCGATAGTTGATTTTCAGAGTATTTGCGTCCATCCACGAATATCCGGGAAACTCTTTCAGGTCGCCATTCAGGATGCCGTTAAGTTCATCGACAGTTATCAGCATCTTTTTTACGCCTTTGGCATCTTCCGATACAAGATTTCTCTCTTCGACATACGTATATGTATTTGCGTCGCCCTGCCAGCTAAAATATTTTGATTTCGGACGCAGATTATAACCGAAAACGGCATCTTCCATAGTGAAAATTTTGTTCTGAGCTGCCGTATCAAAGGTTGCATACAAAACCGCTATTAAGATTAACAATGTCTTTTTCATCATATTACATATAATTTTACTAAATTCTTTTCGCGGTGTAAATATACTTGTTTTTATCGAAAATCGGGAAAAAACGAATTTTTTTTCAAGAATGTCGATATTGTGCTATAGATATCTGTTTTGTACTATTTGCATGTGAATTATATGTAATAATTTTGCGCCGTCAATTATTGATGATTCGTGAATTTATTTTTTGCTTTTTGTTTTTATTATTTTTATGGTCAAGCCTTTGGCAGGTAAAATCTCCCAAAGGTTTGTATTTTATTGGAAATCAAGTATTTTTGCGTCTCAACAAGTCCGTTCCGCGTGCCGGAAAATATTTTTAGATAATACAACATAATTTAACGTTTTTTACCAATCGTGTTAGTAATCTTGTTATTACCTTTGTCCCATATTAATTGTACGACAAATGAGAGCAAAATATTTATCAATTATCTGTGTTTGCGTACTATACGTATCTGCAGCACAGTGTCAGAAAATTGGAATTTCGTCCAATTGCGGATTGTATTCTCCCTATCAGGTTGACATGGAAGATTACCTGAGATTCGATGCCCACAGTGATGCTGCGGGTATGGATTTGGAAATAGTCAATTCCTACGGGAAAAAGGAAATGAATGTAGATGTCCTGATAAATCTTTCGTCGTCAGGCAAAAACGCCGAAAGAAAGCCTCTGAATATCTGTTTTGCCCTTGACCGCAGCGCCTCAATGGGCGAAAACGACAGGATGGAAAAATTGAAGACCGCATTGAAAGAAACGCTTTCGCTGCTCACTTCGGACGATTATTTTTCGGTTGTGGTATACGACGATATTGCGCAGGTTGTTCTCCCTTCGAGATGCTATGACAAAAGTCAGGACAGCATTTTCAGGGAAATAATCGACCGGATAACCATCGGCGGCGGCACGAATATGCTGGCGGGAATGTTGAAAGGATACGGCGAAATCTATAAAAACAGCAACAGAATGTATCGAAACCGTCTGATTCTCATGTCGGACGGAGTGTCCACCACAGGTGAAAAAGACCCCGACAAAATACTGAAACACACTATTGATTATCACGGAAAAGGGATAGAAACATCCGTCATCGGTATCGGAAACAATATCAATTTCGAACTTTTGCATCTTGTTTCCGTAGAAGGCAGAGGGACAAGCCATTTTGTGGGCGACTGCGACGATGCATGCATCGACATAAGCTATGTTTTGCAGGAAGAATTTCACAATATGAATGCAAATATGGAGAATATACAGCTCGAAATATCGTATCCGAAATCTTTCAGGCTTTCCGATGTTTACGGCGCTTCCAAGATTTTAACCGACGATAAACTCGTTGTCCTGTCTTCGAATCTGTCCCGGCAAAATCAGGTTATATTGCTGAAATTCAAAGTAAAAAAGCAGAACAGGAAAGACATGATTACGGTCAATCTTAATTTCAGGGAAAACGGTAAGGAGAAACACATTGTAAAACAGGCGCTTTATGTGAACAATATCGCTCCTTCGGAAATGATGCTGCAGTCGCATAAAATCGTTGAAGCGGTCAACTGCATCAAGAAACGCATCGTCAATCGGCAGTATCGTATTGACTGTCTGGACAGATTTGTAAGCGAACCGAATGTTCCCGACAATATTGTTTTGCTGCGTCAACTGGTAAAATAGCGATTTAACCCGCGCAAATTACCGAACGAAAACCAACGCCGGCGTCAGGCATTTTCATCGAATTTCATCAGTATTTCAACCGCTTCCTTGTGTGATTTTATATCCCGTACAAGCACCGACAGTTTGAGATTGTTCTCCTTCAACTTGAATTTTGCGGAATCCGACCGTATGTGTTTCAGTATCTTAAAATATACGGGAGAAGAATAGTACGGCGACTGCTGGTGTGAGGGGAAATACAGAAACATGAGTTTGTTTTTTAGCACAACACGCTCGAAGCCAAGTTTTATTGCACGTTTGCGCAAAATCACGCCCTGCAGCAGTTCTTCGGCTTCTTTCGGCAATGTGCCGAAACGGTCGACAAGTGCGTTTCGGAAAACCGCCAGCTGTTCGTCGCTTTCGAGGCTGTCAATTTCTCTGTAAAGACGCAGTTTTTCCGCCTTGTTCGATACATATTCGTCGGGCAGATTGGCGTCGATATCGCTGTCTATCTGGCAATCGGCAACAAACGCCGTTTTGTCCGCAACATTTACTTCCCTGTCGGGAGATTCTTCGCGCAGTTCCATCAAAGCCTCGTTCAATATTTTCTGATATGTTTCGAAACCTATTTCCGTGATAAATCCGCTCTGTTCGCCGCCCAGCAGATTTCCCGCCCCGCGTATGTCCAGATCCTGCATGGCAATACCGAATCCGCTGCCGAGGTCCGACAATTCTTCTATCGCATTCAGCCGGCGTCGGGCGTCGGGCGTCTGCATAATTTCGGGAGGCGCCAGTAAATAGCAGTATGCTTTTCTGTTGCTTCGTCCCACCCGTCCCCGCAACTGGTGGAGTTCGCTCAGTCCGAAATTCTGTGCCTGATTGATTATTATCGTATTGGCATTGGGAATATCCAGACCCGATTCGATTATCGAGGTTGCAATGAGGACGTCGTACTGTCCGTCCACAAAGTCGGTCATGATTTCTTCCAGTTTGGGTCCATCCATCTGTCCGTGTGCAACAACCGTCCTTACTCCGGGCGATATGCGGTTTACGATGTTCTCCATTTCTCCAATATCCTTTATTTTGTTATGAATGAAAAACACCTGTCCGCCTCTTTTAAATTCGTAGTCAATAGCGTCTTTGATAACGATTTCCGAAAAAGTATGTACTTCCGTGGTAATCGGTATCCTGTTCGGCGGCGGAGTATTTATCACCGAAAGGTCTCTCGCGCCGAGCAGCGAAAATTGCAGAGTTCGCGGAATAGGCGTAGCCGTCAGTGTCAGAGTGTCGACATTTATTTTCGTGCGGCGTATTTTTTCTTTCGACGCTACCCCGAACCGCTGTTCTTCGTCGATTATCAGCAGACCCAAATCATTGAATACCACATCCTGACTTAACAGGCGATGCGTACCTATAATAATATCCGTTTTGCCCCGCTCAAGTTTTTCCAGGGACAGCCTGATGTCTTTGGAGGATTTCATTCTGCTGACAAAATCAACATTAACGGGAAATTCGACCATACGCGACTGAAACGATTTATAGTGCTGAAGCGCAAGAATCGTGGTCGGCACCAGCACGGCAACCTGTTTTCCGTCGGCTACGGCTTTGAAAGCCGCACGTATTGCGATTTCCGTTTTCCCGAATCCCACATCGCCGCACACTAACCTGTCCATCGGATACGGCTGTTCCATATCCTGTTTCACTGCCTTGGTGGCTTTGTTCTGGTCGGGAGTATCCTCGTAGATAAACGACGCTTCCAGTTCGTGTTGCAGGAAAGAATCTGCGGAATAGGCAAATCCCGGAGTAGCCTTACGTTTGGCATACAGGACGATAAGCTCTCCCGCTATATCTTTTATTTTCTTTTTTGCCGTCTGTTTCAGTCGATTCCATACGCCCGAACCCGGCTTGTGTATGACCGGCGGAACTCCTTCGCGTCCGCGGTATTTCGATATCCGGTGCAAACCCTGCAAACGCACGAAAATCGTATCCCCGTCTCTGTATGTAAGCCTTATAACTTCCTGAAATTTACCGTTTATATCGGTTTTGACCAATCCTCCGAAAATACCAATCCCGTGGTCGATATGCACAACATAATCGCCCACATTGAGGCTTGTAAGTTCCTGAAGCGTAAGCGCATTGCTTTTGCTTATTTCCCCGCGTATCCTGTAGCGGTGATATCTTTGAAAAATCTGATGGTCGGTGTAGCAGCAGATTTTGGTCTTTTTGTCGATAAATCCCTCGTGTATGGAAGTATTGACGGAGACAAAGCGAACGCTTTCTTTCGATACCGAGCCGAAAATATTGCGCAACCGCTCGATCTGGTTTGCGTTTTCGGCAACTATCAACACCGTGTAACCTTCGTTTGTTTTGGCGATTATGTCTTTCGCCAGCATGTCGAACTTCTTGTTGAAGACGGGTTGAGGCGCCGAAGCGAAAGAGATATTGTTTTTCGACGAACGGGAATTAAACTGTATGGATAACAGTTTGTTCAACGACGATTTGAATGTAGCGCCGGTAATCAGTTCGGGCATGGTAGCCTGTTCTTCGTCCTGTCGGGATGCGGATTGTCTGCTGTTCAGACTGTCTATTATGTCGGCGGTCGTATTGCGGTTTTCCGTCCATACGATTGTGTCCTGAGGCACAAAATCCGTAAACGGGATATTGCTGTCGTCCGATATGTTTCCGACATTCGAGATGATGACCGCCGATTGCAGTTTATTGTCGGAAAACTGTGTATCGACGTCAAAACTGCGGATGCTTTCTATTTCGTCGCCGAAAAATTCCAGACGATACGGTTTATTCGACGCAAACGAAAAGATGTCGACAATGCCGCCCCGAATTGCATACCGCCCCGGCTCGTACACGAAATCAACACGTTCGAATCCATATCCCTCGAATATTTTCCTGACAAAATCGATGCCCGGCTTTTCGCCGACAGCCAGCTTCAGCGTGTTTTTCTGCAGCGAATGACCCGAAGGAACCGTTTCGGCGACAGCTTCGGGATATGTAACGACGGCAAGCAAACCGGAATTTGTCCGTATGCGCTCCATAACCTGAATGCGCCGGACGATCTTCGAAACGTCTTCCTTCCCGTAACGGCTGCTGCTTTTGAACGACGATGGGAAAAACAGAACATCGTCGGCAGCAGTGCTGTTGTCGCTGTCGTCGTCCGTCGCCGCCGGATGCAGCAGTTTGTAGAGGTCGTTATAGAAATATGCCGCCCTGTCGCTGTCGTTAATGATAAACAGATGAATGCCTTTTTTCCGTTTTATCACGCCGGCGGACAGGAAGGCAGTCATCGAACCGACGATGTTTTTCAGACCGATATCTTTTTCTCCCGCCTCGATTTTCGATATGATTCGGTGAAATCCATCCTGCGAGCAAATTTGTTCTATTAATTTCCGTATTTCCAAAATAATTTATTTAGAACAGATCATCGTTTCTAATCAGCATAAGTACGGAAGAGTTGGGAACGATAAAATATTTTCCGCCGTTCATCGATATTTCCCAGACGCTGTCCTGCAGGAACACAGCCAAATCGCCGACCCTAACCTGTAGCGGAAGATATTTCACCCCGTCATTGCTTGATTTCCACGATTCGTCCTCGTCCGTTATCGAAGGCACAGGATATCCCGGACCGGTTTTAATCACATACCCGCTCAATATTTTTTCTTTTTCCTGCAAGCCTGTCGGCAGATATAAACCGCTTTTTGTACGGTCTTTTTCCGTCGCGGGTTTAATTAAAATCTTGTCGCCAACCATCACAATACTCGAGAAGTCTCTTGTTTCAAATGAATTAATCATAATCCAAACAACTTAACACAAATGCAAATTTATATGAAATTTTTGAAACCGACAAAACGAACAACCGGAATATTCGGGAAATAATTGTCATACGAAACAAAAAGGTCATCCAACAAATGCCTCCCCTTTTTCGGATACGATTTCAAAAATAAAATTTTTGTTTAATTTTGCATCTTGTTATTGTAAATTCAACAGAATGGAAACAGCGGATTTATTAAAAAAGGTACGTAAAATAGAAATAAAAACACGGGGACTGTCGGGGAATATTTTTGCCGGAGAATATCACAGCGCCTTCAAAGGCAGGGGAATGACGTTCAGTGAAGTGCGTGAATATCAACCGGGCGACGACGTGCGCAGTATCGACTGGAACGTAACGGCACGTTTCAACGCTCCTTTTGTGAAAGTATTTGAAGAAGAACGCGAACTGACCGTGATGCTGATTATCGACGTCAGCGCATCCGAAGCATTCGGCACTCAAAGCAAATTCAAGAAAGACCTTATCGCCGAACTGTCGGCGGTTTTATCGTTTGCGGCAAGTATCAACAACGACAAAATCGGAGCAATGTTTTTCGGGAATAAAGTCGAAAAATTTATTCCGCCCAAAAAGGGTCGTACCCATATTTTGCGCATTATCCGGGAAATACTGGAATTTACGCCGGGAAATTCGGGAACAAACATATCGGAGGCGCTGGTTTATCTGACAGGCGCTTTGAAAAAAAGATGCACGACCTTCATTTTGTCCGATTTCATGGATTTCGACGAAAACAATATGCCCCAGTTTGAACAGGCTTTGAAAATCGCATCCAAAAAACATGATGTGGTGGCATTGAGAATATACGACCGGCGGGAAAAAGAACTGCCTCCGGTGGGGCTGGTTGAAATGTATGACGCGGAAACGGGGCAAACGATTCTTGTCAATACCGGCAGGAAAAAAAACAGGATTGCATACAGTAAATGGTGGAACGCATATTCCGACAATCTCAACAAAACTTTTTCGAAATACAGGGTAGATTCCGTCGGCATAGCAACCGACGACGATTATATCAAACCGCTGGTGAAGCTGTTCAAAAAAAGAGGAACACTCTGATGAGTTGAGAGTTGAGAGTTGAGAGTTGAGAATGGCACACAGATTTTACGGGATTGGAAAAAAATCCGAAGGATTTTTTATTGGCTACGCCGAACTGACGTTTCGTGAAAATTAAAAAATTCGTGAGATTGGCTACGCCGAACTTACGTTTCGTGTAATTGACTGCGTCGAACTTCGTTTCGTGGCTAAAAAAATATTCGCGGATAAAAAAATTCGTGTAATTCGATTAAATCAGTGTAATTCGTGGTTAAAAGTGGATAAAAAAAAAATATTTGCGAAAAAAATTTCGTCGATATAAAAAATTATTTTTATCTTTGCGCCCGGAACTTTTATAGAAATTTGCGAAATAAAGATAACAATTATAAGCATGAAATGTTTAATCTCACATAGCGGGTCGAAAGAAAAAGCGGTTAATTTTGAAGATTTTAACTGTTTGGCACGATTGTTGCAGAGAGAGAGAGAGAGAGAGA
>JAISSE010000057.1 GCA_031273285.1 Prevotellaceae bacterium | reverse complement strand
CAATACAGATCCTGCCCTCGTGATGATGGTGCGGCATGATTGTAAACGCCATCAAAACAAGCGTTGCGACCGTCATGGATAATATGTATAATCTGTGTCTCATCATATATTATTACGCCACAAAAGTAGTAATAATTTCAATACCGTATAACATGCTTTACGAAAATAAACAGAATTTAACAGTAAATAGTTCATGTTAAGAATTAAAAATTATAAATTACGAATGGCTCGGATTGGAGGGATTTTCACAGATTGTTATTTATTAGAGATTAGACATTATGTGCAATAAGAGTTTATAAGGCTTTCTTTAAAGGCATGAGAAATAAAAAACTTATAACAGATATGAAGTTCGAGACCTCGAAGAGGTCAAATGTTTATAGAAGAAATGTACATCTCTGTTGTTCGACCCCATCGGGGGTCGAATTGAAACACAACATCGTTTTTCTGTAAACATATGATGTCTTCGACATCAAAACCGGCATACATCATTTATTTCCCGTTCCTAAAAAGATAAAATGAGGTCTTCACAGTCCGTGAAAACAGTTTCGGAGAAAAAACCGACTTTCACAGCCTGTGAAAACAGTTCCGGAGAAAAAAACCGACTTTCACAGTCCGTGAAAACAGTTTCGGATAAAAAAAACGACTTTCACAGCCTGTGAAAACAGTTTCGGAGAAAAAAAACGACTTTCACAGCCTGTGAAAACAGTTCCGGAGAAAAAAAACGACTTTCACAGTCCGTGAAAACAGTTTCGGAGAAAAAAAACGACTTTCACAGCCTGTGAAAACAGTTTCGAGGAAAAAAAACGACTTTCACAGCCCGTGAAAACGGTTTCGGAGAAAAAACAACTTTCACAGCCAGTTTATTCCGTTTTTTGTCGGTGTTTTGAGACCCGTTTTGATATTTTTACGATTCATCCACGCAAAAACGCATTATTTTATCCGGATGACAATATTGAGATTAACAGATTATTACCGGTCAAATTTCGCTGTTGAGTATTTTTAATCCTGTCGCCGGAAAAAAAAACATTTGTATCTGTAAAAAATATCATATCTTTGCGGCAGACAACAACAACAAAATATAATTGTTATGAAAAAAATGATTCTCCCGTTGCTGATTGGTTATATTAGTTCGAGCGTATCCGCTCAAAATCAGTTGAGCCTTCCGGCTTCCGGAGTAAAAGCACGACAGGCAGACTGTCGCGACATATACTCCGACACCTGGGTTGCCGTCGATGCACTGGGACGCACCATGCCCGGCATTTCCGAAGCGGGCGCCGTAAAAACAGACCGGCGGCGCGTGGTCGGCATCTTCTATATCACATGGCACGGCGACAACCACTTCAACATCACATCGCCCTATTCCGGCGACGTCTCCAAAATATTGCAGCAAGACCCCTCAGCCCGACTGGACGGCGAAAACCCTTTGTGGAAAGAAAATTCCTACCACTGGGGCGAACCGGAAGACGGTTATTTCCTGAGTAAAGACGAATACATCATTCGTAAAGACATGTCAATGCTGGCAGATGCCGGTGTAGATGTTCTGGTGATGGACGTTACAAATGCCGTTTGCTACTGGTCGGAGTGGGAAACAGTCTTTGCCCTTATGCAACAGATGAAGGCTGAAGGCAACAAGGTTCCGCAATTCTGCTTCTGGGCATTCAACGGACCTGTGATTACCGTCGTTCAAGACCTTTATGAAAAGATATATAAATGCAACAAATGGCGAGACCTTTGGTTCTACTGGGACGGTAAACCGCTGCTGCTCTACAATGCCAGTCCCGTATTTGACGCCAACGGCGGAGGCGTTAAAAATCCCAATCCGAACTACGATTCGACAGCCGTAGCCGACCCGGGAAACCCGCATTACGGCAATCCCGACTACACCGACGAGTTTTACAGCGATTATACGAAAGAAGTGAAAGAATATTTCACCCTGCGCAACATGTGGTGGGGATACTACGAATGGGCAAACGAACGTTTTGCGGGAACGGAAAACAATTGGAGTTTCGGCTATGACCTGGGCGACGGGAAAGTGCGCAATATGAATCCGGACGATCTGGTATCAAAACATAACGGTCAAAAAGAAGAAGCAGCGGTAACGCCTGCGCAGCATCCCGTCAGCATCATCGGAAAATCGTGGACACGGGATAAGGGGGAACCTGAACTTGACGAATACGATATGCCGAAATCCGCTTATGTTCCATGGCTCGGTAAGACCGTCCAAAATCCCACTGCTTACGGTATCTATTTTCAGGACAGATGGGACGAAGCCCTCAAATCCGACCCGCAGTTCATTTACCTCAATGACTGGAACGAATGGACTGCCGGCAAATACGCGGGCGGCAAGGCTCCGGGAAGCGAATTGCCCGGTCCTGCCACCTTTCTGGGGCGTGAGAGTAACTTTTATTTCGTAGATCAGTATAATGCGGAGTTCAACCGTACCATTCAACCGATGAAAGGCGGATATACCGACAATTATTACATGCAGATGGCGCAGAATATCCGCAAATACAAAGGCGTAAGACCTGTACCGCAACACAAGGGATTCAACAACATCGCCATCGACGGCAATTTCGACGACTGGAACAGGATCGCCGCCGAGTTTCGCGACACAAAAGGCGACGTTGCCCACCGCGACTATAACGGTTACGGCGGTTTGCACTATACCAACACTTCGGGACGAAACGATATTATTACCGCCAAAGTCGCCGTTGACGACAAATATGTTTCATTCTATGCAGAAACCGTCAACCCGCTGACGTCGCACGAAGACAGCAACTGGATGTTGCTTCTTGTCGATGCCGACAACAGTCCCGCCACAGGATGGCACGGCTATGATTTCATCATCAATAAAAAGGTGAACAGCGACTGCAAAACGTCCGTAATGCGCTACAATCCGAAAAACAGGAAAAACCCCTGGAAAGAAGTTGCGCAAACCTCTTACCGTTATGCCGGAAACAAACTGGAAGTAACCCTCCCGCGTAACCTGCTCCTCCTGACGGCAAACAAATTCACCTTCGATTTCAAATGGAGCGACAATCCTGCCGATTTGAAAGATATTATTTCGCTGTGCGTCGATGGAGACACGGCTCCCAACAGACGTTTTAATTACCGCTTCACATGGGAACAGTAAGAAATACATACAACCCGTCATTCATGCACACGAAGCATGTGCAGCGGTGCATGTGCAACATTGTCATATCAATAAAAAATATAACGCAAATGAAAAAAATGATTCTCCTTTTACTGATTGTTTATATCAGTTCGAGCGTATCCGCTCAAAATCTTCCGCCCGTGTTCGGGCAGGAGTATGCCGGCAAAGTGTTTCACGATTCACGTGTGCGCAGTTACCTCGCACCTCTGCGCATTGTCTGGAAAAACGACGGCGACGGACGGTTGATGAACAATGCCGAAAAACTTCTCGAAAAAGGCAACGGACAGAGCGAACTGACCGACGCGCAGGTATGCACGATGCGCAGCACTGACAGCGAATATCCCGCCATCCTGCTCGATTTCGGCAGAGAGATACACGGCGGTCTGCAAATCGTTACAAGCGCTTCGGGTCGAAACGCGCCGACAAAGATTCGCGTGCGGTTCGGCGAATCGGCGTCCGAAGCCATGAGTACCGTCGGAGGCAGTCAGGGGGCGACGAACGACCATGCCATGCGGGATTTCACGGTGGAAGTGCCGTGGCTGGGCGTTGCGGAAGCGGGTAACAGCGGATTCCGTTTTGTCCGCATCGACCTTGAGGAACCGAACGCAACCGTCGGGCTGAAAGAGATAAATGCCGTGTTCGTCTATCGGGATATTCCCTATCTCGGCTCGTTCCGCAGCAGCGACGACCGGTTGAACAGAATATGGCTGACGGGCGCCTACACCGTTCATCTCAACATGCAGGAGTATATCTGGGACGGGATTAAGCGCGACCGTCTGGTCTGGCTGGGCGACCTTCATCCGGAGGTGATGACGGTAAGCAGCGTGTTCGGCTACAACGAAGTCATCCCCAAAAGCCTCGACCTTGCGCGCGATATTACCCCGCTGCCCGGATGGATGAACGGAATGTGTTCGTACTCGCTGTGGTGGATTATCATTCAGCGCGACTGGTACAAGTATCAGGGCGACATATCCTATCTGAAGGAACAGCGCGAATATCTCGCAAAGCTGCTTGATATTCTGTTTACAAAAGTGGATGATACGGGCAGGGAAAAACTCGACGGCGGAGGTCGCTTTCTCGACTGGCCCTCAAGTCCGAATGTCAAGGGGATAGATGCGGGTTTGCAGGCGCTGACGGCGATGGCATTCGATGCGGGGGCGGAGATGTGCGTCGCTCTGGGCGACGATGTCTTGGCGAAAAAATGCGCTGCCGTTGCGGATTTGATGAAGAAGCATGTCCCCGACCACAACCGGCTGAAACAGGCTGCCGCCCTGCTGTCGTTAGCCGACATGCTGCCTGCGAAACAGGCGGATGAAGAGGTGATCTCCGCGGGCGGCGCGAAAGGTTTCTCCACATTCTACGGATATTACATGCTTCAGGCGCAGGCGAAGGCGGGTAACTATCGGGCGGCAATGGACAATATCAGCCGGTTCTGGGGCGGGATGCTGGATATGGGTGCGACGACTTTCTGGGAGGATTTCGATCTGGACTGGACGGACAACGCGGCGGGAATAGACGGGCTTGTTCCCGAAGGCAAAAAAGATATTCATGCCGATTTCGGGGCTTACTGCTACAAAAACCTGCGACACAGTCTGTGTCACGGATGGGCTTCGGGTCCGACAGCCTGGCTCAGCGAACATGTCCTGGGCGTCAAAGTTGTGGAACCCGGCTGCAAAGTCCTGAAAATCGAGCCTCATCTGGGCGATTTGGAATGGGTGGAAGGAACGTTTCCCACTCCGCAGGGCGTTGTACACATCAGCCATAAAAAAAGTCCGGACGGAAAAACAATAACAAAAGTCAAAGCTCCAAAAGGAGTTAAAATAATTAAACAGTGAACAGTGATTAGCGAACAGTGAATAACGAACAGCGAACAGTGGAGAGCGCGAAGCAAAAAAATCCGAAGGATTTTTTAATTCGTGAAAATTCGTAATAAATTCGTGGACAAAATTCGTGGTATTCGTGTAATTCGTGGATAAATAAATAAGTTGATGAAATAAATTTAGTTGATAAAATAAATAAAAGAATTATTATGGTAAAACATTATTTAAAGATAGCTTTCCGCAATTTGCGGAAGTACGGGACACAGAACATCATCAGTATGTTCGGGCTGAGTATATCCGTTGCCTGCTTTGCGCTGTGTTTTTATGTGGTTCGCAGTTTTACGACCATGGACAAAGAGTTTCCCGACTCGAACAGGATGTACACTCTGTACGATTCGGTGCGGACTTATCCCGCCTTCGCGCATCA
>JAISSE010000142.1 GCA_031273285.1 Prevotellaceae bacterium | reverse complement strand
GTGGTTGGGGCAAATTATTTGGCTACTGAAGTCGTTTTTGTTGGAAAAAATAAGGTGAAAATGAGGTTTCGACTGTTCGTCATTATAAGTAAACGAGTTAACGAGTAAACGAGTAAACGAGTAAACGAGTTGAGGAGTAGCTGAGGTCGTATAGATGACACCTTCCCAATCGTCAAGATAACGGTGCTCCGATCGTCAAGATAACCGCCGGCATTTAGGCATGAGAAATAAAAAACTTATAACAGATATGAAGTTCGAGACCTCGAAGAGGTCATCTGTTTATAGAAGAAATGTACATCTATGTTGTGCGACCCCATGGGGGTCGAATTGAAACACAACATCGTTTTTCTATAAACATATGATGTCTTCGACATCAAAACCGTTATACGTCATTTATTTTTCATCCCTAAAAAGCGACTTTTTTACCGGACATAGCGGCAATCTTTGTCTGACCGCCCCAACCAATGCCTTATGCTTCACACGCAAGATATATGCGACTTTGCCGTTCATTTAACACAGATAGCATTACTTCTATCCGGGTTTTTACGCTTTCGTCTTCTTCCATTTGTTATCTTATTTTTGAGACAACATAGGTAATGCTTTTTTCTTTATACACAAAACTATTTGATATGTTTATTTATTGACAGCTCCTAATTAAAAAATCCTTCGGATTTTTTTGCTTCGCGCGTTAGCCGTTTATAGTTCATCGTTCATCGTTCATACACGTTCGTTTTTATATTTTGTTCCGCCTGTTCCGGACTTATTCCCTTTCGGGCGGCATAATCTTCGAGCTGGTCGCGGGCAATTTTATCCACGCGGAAATATTTGCTTTGCGGATGGGCGAATACAAGCGCGCATACCGAGGCGGCAGGCTGCATCATAAAACTTTCCGTCAGACTTACGCCGATATTTTTTTCGGCGTCCAGCAGGGCGAACAACTCTTTTTTCTCGGTATGGTCGGGCGAAGTCGGATAGCCCGGAGCGGGACGGATACCGGTGTAGTTACCTTTCAGCAAATCGGGGATGTCCGCATTTTCGTCTCCGGCATAACCCCAGTACTTCACTCTGATTTCCCTGTGCAGATATTCCGCAAAGGCTTCGGCAAGACGGTCGGCAAGGGCTTTTGCCATTATGGTCGAATAGTCGTCGTTCGGAAATTCGCGCAGCAGCGCATCAAGTCCAAGACCGGCGGTAACGGCGAAAGCGCCCAGATAGTCTTCCGTTCCCGAATCTTCGGGCGCAATAAAATCGGACAGGCATATATTCGGCAATCCCTTGTTGTCAATCTGATTGCGCAAATTCCGGAACACATATTCCCTGTCGGCATAAACAATTATGTCGTCTCCGCAGGCATTGGCGGGATAAATTCCGAAAACCGCCTTCGGCTCGACATAATTTTCCATCCTGTCGAGCATCAGTTGGGCATCGTTCCAAAGTTTTCGCGCCTCATCGCCGTAATCGGGATTATCCAGTATTGCGGGATAACGACCCTTCAACTGCCACAGCATAAAGAAAAAATCCCAGTTGATATATTCTCTCAATACCGCAACGCCTGCGTGCAGCGTTTGTGTCCCCCGCACAAGAGGCTTTACGGGAGGACGGGTACTGAAGTCGATTTTAAACGCATTTGCACGCGCCTGTTCAATTGAAAGATATTTGACTGCCTGTCGCTGCGCACTGTAGGTGTCGCTCAGCTGTTGATATTCCCGTTTTGTGTTTTCCACAAACTCATCTTTTCTTTCGGACAGAAGCGCTCCAGCGACCGGCACACTTCGCGATGCGTCCTTAACCTGTATTACGGGTCCGCTGTAAGCAGGGCTTATTTTCATGGCGGTATGAAGTTTTGACGTTGTCGCGCCTCCCACCAGCAGCGGAATTTTCAGCCCGTGCAGTTCCATTTCCGCGGCAACATGTATCATCTCTTCCAGCGAAGGAGTTATCAATCCGCTAAGTCCCACAATATCCACCTTTTCCCCGATAGCCGTTTCGATAATTTTCCGGGACGGTATCATCACGCCCAAATCTATGATTTCGTAATTATTGCACGACAGAACAACCGCAACGATATTTTTTCCTATGTCGTGAACATCGCCCTTGACCGTGGCAAGCAGAATCTTGCCGGCGCTTTTTCCCGTTTCGGATTTCTGGGCTTCGATGACCGGCTGAAGATGGGCGACGGCGCGTTTCATCACGCGGGCGCTTTTAACCACCTGCGGCAGGAACATTTTTCCCGCGCCGAACAAATCGCCAACCCTGTTCATTCCGTTCATCAGCGGACCTTCGATAATGTCGATTGCCTTCCCGTATTTTCGCAGCGCCTCGTCCATGTCTTCGGCAACAAAAGTATCCTGTCCCTTTATCAGCGAGGTTGCAATCCGTTCTTCAAGAGACAGCCCGTCCCTGTTGTCCGGCGATTTCGACTGCTGTCCCGCATCGAAATCCCTGAATTTTCCGGCGGCTTCTATCAGCCGTTCCGTAGCGTCGCTTCTGCGATTCAGAACCACATCCTCGACAAGTTCGAGCAAATCTGCCGGTATCTCGTCGTAAACCTGCAGCATCCCCGCATTCACGATGCCCATGTCCATTCCAGCCCCGACGGCATGATACAGAAACACCGAATGCATCGCCTCGCGAACGGCATTGTTGCCTCTGAACGAGAACGACAGATTGCTTATTCCCCCGCTGACTTTGGCATACGGAAGATTTGCCTTTATCCATTTCACCGTGTTGATGAAATCCACTGCATAGTTGTCATGTTCCTCAATGCCCGTTGCAATACTCAGGATATTCGGGTCGAAGATTATATCCTGCGGCGGGAAATTCAGTTCGTTCGTCAGAATATCGTAAGCCCGTTTGCATATTGCCGTCTTTTTTGCAAACGTATCTGCCTGACCTTTTTCGTCGAAAGCCATGACTACGACTGCCGCGCCGTATTCCCTGATTTTTGCCGCCCGCTGTTTGAATACAGTTTCGCCTTCTTTCAGGCTGATTGAATTTACTATCGACTTGCCCTGCACGCATTTCAGTCCCGATTCGATGACTTCCCATTTCGACGAATCTATCATCACGGGCAGCTTGACAATGTCGGGTTCGGAAGCGATGGTGTTGAGAAAATGCGTCATGCACTTTTGCGCGTCGAGCATCCCGTCGTCCATATTCACATCTATGACCAATGCTCCGTTTTCCACCTGTTCGCGAACAATTTCAACGGCTTCTTCGTAGTTTTCCTCACGTATGAGACGCGCAAACTTTCGGGAGCCGGCGACATTGGCGCGTTCGCCGATATTGACGAAATTTATTTCGGGTGTAACGACAAGCTCGTCAAGACCGCTCAAATGCAGATAGCCTTTCTCCCTGTCGGACGGTTCGACGGGTTTTCTTACGGTTTTCGATTTCGAAACGGCGTCGACGATGGCTTTGATATGCTCCGGCGTCGTGCCGCAGCATCCTCCGACGATATTTACCCACCCGTTATCGACAAATTCGCCTGTCAGGGCAGCCATGGATTCGGGCGTCTGCTCGTACTGTCCGAACTGATTGGGCAGCCCCGCATTCGGATGCACGCTGACGTAACATGTTGCAACGGACGACAGTTGTTCCACATACGGCTTCATCTGTTCGGCTCCCAGAGCGCAGTTTATGCCTATGCTTAACAGATCGAAATGCGATACGGAACAGAAAAACGCTTCGATGGTCTGTCCCGACAGGGTACGTCCGCTGCGGTCGGTGATTGTTGCGGAGACCATTACCGGTATTTCCCGACCGCGTGTGCGTTGAAGCTCCGACACGGCATACAGGGCGGCTTTGACATTGAGCGTGTCGAACGCCGTTTCGATGAGCAGCACATCCGCGCCGCCGTCCGTCAAGCCCCTTATCTGCTCCGAATAAGCCTCGACCAGCATGTCGAAAGTAACGGCTCTGAACGCGGGATTGTTGATGTCCGGCGAAAGCGAGGCAGTCCTGTTGGTGGGACCGACGGAGCCGGCGACAAATCGCGGTTTTGCCGGATTCATCCGCGTATATCGGGCAGCCGTTTCGCTTGCCGTTCGCGCCGCCTCGAAATTTATCCGGTAAACAAATTCTTCCAGAGCATAGTCTGCCTGAGAGATACTGTTCGCGCTGAAACTGTTGGTTTCAACAATATCCGCCCCGGCATCGAAGTATGCTTCGTGAATACTTCGGACTATATCGGGACGGGTCAACGATAAAACATCGTAATTCCCCTTTAAGGGGATATGGTGATTTTTGAAAATATCGCCACGGAAATCTTCTTCCAAAAGATTATGTCTCTGCATCATGGTACCCGTAGCTCCGTCAAGTACCAGAATGCGTTTCTTCAGTTCATGCCTTATATCTAATGTCATATCCATAAATAAAACCGGCTGCAAAGATAAGGAATATTCAATTAATAATTGAAAATTGAGAACTTTGGGTTAAAGTTTGATAACAAAATATAACACACTATGAGATTATGTCAAATTAAATTTGCAAAATACGCGCGCATTACCTTTGCAAAATGAAATATAAAGACCGGCAGAAAAAAGAAAATCGGTTTTTGGCAGTGACCGGCTGCACGGCATCTCAATTTACCGCGTTATTACCCTGTTTTAAAGAAGCCCATGATGCCTATTTGGCAGAATATCACATGACCGGAAAAAGGCGGAAAAATTTGCGCCGTTATGTGATGTATTCCAACAGTCCCCTGCCCTGTATTGAGGAACGTCTCGCATTCATACTGTCATATTTGAAATTGAATCCGATACGGGAACAGCAGGCGGATTTGTTTGATATGGAGAAGCAAATGTGTGGTTTTTGAGGCAACGCTGAAGCTCTCTTTTGTTTAATCGTTCTTTGTACGAATAAAGCACATAAAAAATACGTTCTTCTATTGTCTGGCAAGCATTGATGATTTCAAAATGATTCGACAAAGTGGTTAAATTCAGAAATATAGGATATTGAGGCATCAGTGACGGCTCAATTTGTCCAGTCAGTGACTGGACGATTTGATTTTGTCCAGCCACCGGCTGGATAAAATCATCGTTTTTTCCTAATTGTGCAGTTTCTGACTGCACAAATTCGTTTAATTTAAGTTTTTCTTGATATTCAGCAAATTGCAGTGAAGAATAGGTGTCGTATAACAATACCATATTATATATATTGCTCCTGCCGTACCCTCGCAAAGTCGGGTCTTGCGCCCGCAGATATTCGGAAAGTTGCATGACGGTTTTGCTGCCCCATGCAGCGTTTTTGAGGCGGGCGGACACGTAAGCGCCTACTTCCCATGCGGTAAGCAAATCATCATCACATCAACAAAAAAGTTATGCACCGCCAAGCCATACCAAAGCCCTGATAATCCCGGCTGCTCATCTAACTTTCTGATAATCCGAACATAATTATTTGCAATTCTGCCGTTCAACTCAAAATTGAAAATGAAATAAACAGCAGGAAACACGCACCGGATATTTCGTATTT
>JAISSE010000112.1 GCA_031273285.1 Prevotellaceae bacterium | reverse complement strand
AACATGCTGTTGTTCAGATTCGCTTTATATGCGGCTTTCCCGATGCGATGAAACACCGGCAGAGCATCGTATAAGTACTGTATCGTTTCTTTATAATCCAAAACCGTAATTTTAATCCGTAGCACGCGGATGACGCAGATTTTAAGGATTTGCGCAGATAATAAAAGAATCAATTAAAATAAACACCATATTATCAAATAAAATAATCTGCGTAAATCCCTTAAAATCTGCGTCATCCGCGTGCCGAAGACATCTCGTCATCCGAATTGTCCGTCAAATACATTATTCAGTGGCTTTTTCCAATCGTTTCATAATCGAAAAGATAAAAGCAGCCGACAGCAGACAGCATATCACAAGTACGCCCCAGAAAGCGTATAATTGCAATTTTTCCCAGAATGCCGCCATGACTCCAACCATCAGATTGCCTATAGCCGTGGCAGCCAGCCAGCCTCCCTGCATCATGCCTTTATATTGAGGAGGAGCAACTTTCGCAACAAAAGCCATTCCCATGGGGGATAAAAACAGTTCTGCCAGAGTAAGCACAAAATAAGAGCTTATCAACCAATTGGGCGAAATCAGGACGTCCGAAAGACCGTCTCCTATGTCGGACGGCGCCGCAAGCCCGAATGAAGCTATCAGCATGATAATGAAGCCGACGGCAGCTATAAGCATACCGTAACCTATTTTGCGCGGAGCCGAAGGCTCTCTGTTTTTTGATGCAAGATAATGAAAAAGCGCCACCGATACGGGTGTAAGAATCACAATAAAAAGAGGGTTAAACTGCTGGAAAATCTGCGGCGTTATTTTTATCGACTCGACGGCATTTTTCACTTCGACAAAGTAGGACGCTGCCAAACCTGCCAAACCCAGTGCGGCGATGATTAAGCCCTGCAAGGGTCTTTTCCTGCCGCCGAACAAGCCCAGCGTCGCAATGTATATCCCGTAAATAATTACAATAAAGGGCAATATCGAAAACAGAGAAAACATCATGTTATGCAGCGGACTGATCTCGCTGGCGGTGTAGTTCTGAGCAAAGATAGTCATGGTCGAGCCGTTCTGGTGGAACGACATCCAGAAAAATATCACCACAAAAAATACCAGCAACAAAGCTATCATCCGTTCTTTGACCTGCTCCTTCGACAGTACCACAACATCCGAACCTGTTTCTTTCGCTTCCCTGACCTGCTGTTTATGAGTTTTGTCCGAATGTTTCCATGTTTTTCGGAACAATAAAAATATCAGTAACGACATTATCAGACTGATACATGCAACCCCAAATGCCATGTTGTACGACTTGCTCAATGAATTATCGACATAGTTTTGGGCAAAATTGACGGAAAATTTATCCGGGTCATTCGGGTCGCCATATAATTTGGTATCGGTAATTTGCACACTGTTTATTTTTTCTTTCAGGGCGGCAATAGCCTGTTTATCTTTCGTGTCGCGACTGCCAAGCAGTTGATAGTCTTTTTTTGACACTTGTTTTGCAGGGTCGCCGATTTGCTGCGAAGCAGTCAGCTGGGCAAGTCCTGCGGCTTTCAGATCGAACAGGTATTTGGTTTCTTCCGACCTGAATATTACTTTTGCCTTACTCTTTGCCTTTGCCAGAACGGAAGCGCTGTCGTTCTTTGTTTCAGGCGCTTTCTTACTTTTGGCGTATGCATCCGCCTTGAATGTCTCTTCTTCGGATAAATCCAGAACTTTCAAAACTTTGAAATCGTTAAGTTTCACATAATTATTGGGGATGCTTGCATCGTATGTGAAATTTTCGCTGCGCAAAACAGCATTGTTTATGCTGTCTGCAACACCGGGAGCAAAGAAAGCTCCGATATTGATAAACATATAAAAAATCGAAAAGGCAATATTCTGCTTTCCTTTGTAAAGGTCGGATTCATAGAGATTCCCCACAAGTGTCTGAAGGTTTCCCTTGAAAAAGCCGGTTCCTGCCGCTATCAGCAGCAAAGCGCCGTACATCATTATTTTGCCTGTCAGATTCGGCTCACTCGGAACGGCAAGCAGTGCATATCCCGCAAACATCACGAATATGCCGATTATGATGGTTTTACCATATCCTATAACGTTGTCTGCCAAACGTCCTCCGAACAGAGGCAAAAAATAAACCAGTGCCAGAAAAGTGCCGTAAATAAAACTCGCTTCGGACGACGATAATCCGAATTTGGCTTTAATATACAGTACAAGAATGGCTAACATGGTGTAATAACCGAAACGTTCTCCCATATTTGTCAGGGCGAGAACGAGTAATCCTTTGGGGTGTCCTTTCATGTCTCTAAAATTTATTTTAATTATTAATACATAAAAAATCGCGCAAATATACAAATAAAATCAATACGCAAAAAAAAATTGTTTTAGATGAAAAAAATCCGAATAATTTGAAATGCTGGCACGAAATTTGTACATATATTAAGTTTAATTTTAAAATTATTTTTATGAAAAAAGTATTATCTTTAATGTTGGCGGTCATGATATTCGGCTGTGTTACAGCGCAGGTTAAGTATGACCAGATAGGAAAATTCGGCACTAACGGACAGCCCGACTGGGCTTTGGTTCAGGCGAATGATGTATGGGGATTCATTGATGTTACCGGTAAAGAGGCAGTGCAGCCCAAGTATGAGCAAATAGGCATCTTCGGAGCTAACGGGCATGACGGCTGGGCATTAGTGCAATCGGATGAACACCGGGGATTTATCGACATGAGCGGCAATGAAATTGTTCCGCCCGTATACGACCGGATAGGCATATTCGGAGCCAACGGACATGCCGACTGGATACTGGTCGAAATAGAAGGTAAGCAGGGATTTCTTAATTTTGATGGAAAAGAGGTTGTCCCGCTCGCATATGACCAAATAGGAAAATTCGGTACTAACGGACAGCCCGACTGGGCTTTGGTTCAGGCGAATGATGTATGGGGATTCATTGATGTTACCGGTAAAGAGATAATTCAGCCCAAGTATGATCAAATAGGCATCTTCGGAGCTAACGGGCATGACGGCTGGGCATTAGTGCAATCGGATGAACACTGGGGGTTTATCGACATGAGCGGCAAGGAAATTGTTCCGCCCATATACGACCGGATAGGCATATGCGGAGCCAACGGACATGCCGACTGGATACTGGTCGAAATAGAAGGTAAGCAGGGATTTCTTAATTTTGATGGAAAAGAAGTCGAAATAGGGACTATTGTAAAATAGAAACAGGCGCACGCACATTGTCTCAAAAGTAATTCGGCACACAGATGAGGCGAATTTAACGTATTTCCGCAGATAAAATAAAACGCAGATTATAACACGGAAGATAATCTGCGTTTTTCTGTTCAATCCGCACAGAGGCTGCTTCAAAAGTCCTGTCAAACGCAAAGAACACAAAGAAACCGCAAGGGACACAAAGTGTATATCGCCGACACTGTTCTCTTTGCGAACTTTGGCTACGCCGAACTTACGTTTGCGAAAATTCCTTGCGAACTTTGCGGTTAAGAAATATCTCTTTTAAAACAGCCTCTTGGGCAGTACCTGACGCAGCCTGCGTTCCAATATTTTTTCATCCGGAATAAAAGGCGCCAAATCGTTTAATCCCATGTTTTCGACAGCTGCTTTCAGCAGCAGGTCGCTGGAAACACTTGCGGGGTTTCCCGCCCGTGAAAGAAAATATGCACCCGAATCGAGCAGGATTTTTTCGGGAATCAATCCTATTATCTCTGTTCCGGAAACATTTACGCCAAGTTCCCGCGCTCTTTTTTTGACTTCCTCGAAAACCCGATACAGCGGAGTTGAGTTTATATCCGTGACATTTACCGATACCTGTGCAATGCCGAAATCAGCGATATACCAGCCTATAGCTTTGATACCCTTCAGCTTTGCATCGGCACTGTTCCTGCCTTTTTCCCGTATTCCGGAAGCAATCAGCGAAGCTGTATCTTTGGATTTTGTGTTGAGATTGAAATTCACCGCTATCAGGAAATCTCTTGCTCCGATTACTGTTGCGCCTGTCTTTGCAACTTTCGGGGAGAAAATATCGGGACCGAAATCGGG
>JAISSE010000178.1 GCA_031273285.1 Prevotellaceae bacterium | reverse complement strand
ACACTTTTAAAACGTTGGCTGCGGGTCGAACAAAATCGGAAAACACTTTTAGAGCATGGGAAGTATGCCCCAAAAATCGGGAAAGACTTTTAAAGCGCGGATAGCGGGTCAAACAAAATCGGGGAGCACTTTTAATGCTTTTGAAGCGTCCCCGAATCTGCAGGGATGTTTTTTTACGGAAATTATTCTTCCGTTTCAGACTTTGCGCTAAAAAAATCATTTCCTACTGTAAAACCGAGGGAAGCCGCTCTTAAAAAATTATTCCACCGCACAAAAACCATGGTTTCGAGTTCATACAAAATTACGGAACGGCAAAAAACCTTTGAAACGCACCCTTAAAGTATTATGAAGCGCTAAAAAATAAAAATTTTGTCACCTACACAGTTTCTTATGACGTCAAAACGTTTTTAAGCGGCGTCATACAAAATTATTGGTTGCTACCGTCATTTTTATGTTGCGTCATAATTTTTTAAGAGAGCGACACAGTCGTTTTAATACAGTTTCATAAGCGTTTCAGAGGAATTTTCGGAGAAATTTATTCGTCCGGTTCGGAAATTATTTTTCCTGTCCGACTTAATCGAAACATTTCACGGCTTCGCTACATGACTTTGGAAGCCACAACACATATTTTTTCAACGTGAATCTCTTACACAGAGACCATTATTGAATTTTCACAAACACTTTTCCGGATACAAAGATACAATTAATTCTTCTTATCCGTCATAAATTTGATGCGGTGCTTGTGATTAATGTTGCATACTGTTCCTAAAAATCAGGAAACCTATTCTTTGCGCATGGTTTTATCGGGACTGATTCTTGCGATGACCATCGTCGGAATCATCTGTGAAACAGAGATAACCACAAAAGAACAAATATTCAGCAGAGCTACGCTCAACGGGTTAATACTTACGGGAGCGGTAGAAAAAAAATAACTTTCGGGGTTAAGATGTACTATTCCGCAGTAATGCTGGAGAATACACAGCGACAAACCCAGAATGTTTCCGTACACAAGTCCTTTCAGCACAATCATGGACGACCTGTACATGAATATTTTACGGATGCTGAAATCGGGCATGCCCATGGATTTCAGTATTCCGATCATGGATATTTTTTCCAGAAGCATTATCAGCAGACCCGATATCATGTTGAATCCGGCAACTACCACCATTATTATCAGGATAATAAGCACGTTCATGTCCAATATGGCGAGCCAGTTGAATATTTCGGGAAATGCACTGCGCAAAGTCGTAACTTCGAGCCTCGAACCGTCTTCGAAAGTCAAATATCCTGCGATATCGTCGATTTTTTCGAAGGCTTTATCCATATCGTCGGGATTGTGCAGCATTATCTCCATTCCCGATATCTGATTGTTATTCCACCGGTTAAGTCTCCGTATGTGTCGTATGTCGCAGACAACGAAAGTCTTATCCATCTCTTCGAAATAGGTATTGTACAGTCCGGCGATTGTGAAACGTCTCACTCTCACAGGCTCCTGCACAAAATACATCTCGAAAGAATCTCCCGTCTTCAGGTTCAACAGGTTGGACAAACTTTCGGAAATTATCACACTGTCCGACGTTACGGTGTCATTTACGGAAAACATACCTCCATCGACCATATACCGGTCGAAAAACGACCGGTCGAAATCCGTGCCGACGCCTTTCAGCACAACGCCCTGTATATCGCTGTTCGCTCGGATTATGCCGCCCTTATACGCATATTGCTGTAAATGTTTAACTTCGGGCAATGCGGCGATGGAATGGTAGAAATCGTAATCGTTAAAAATCGGAGCCGGATCAAACGAATAGTTCGAATCAAGATTGGAAATGCGCAGATGAGCATTGAAACCCGAAATTTTTTCTTTAAGCTGAATTTTGAACCCCGACAGCACCGACGTCGCCACAATCATTACCGCAATACTCAGAGCAACGCTGAACACGGCAATGCGCGTCATTACCCTCACCGGCTTGTTGTCCCTGTTGAAGGACAGTTTTTTTGCAATAAAAAGTTCCGTGTTCAAAGCATTTTTTTTACAAAGGTAGTGATAAAAGTACAATAAATCCGCAAAAAATTACAATCGGCTGTCAATAAGGCTTTTTCTTGCACAACATCGTTCAATAAAAATATTTTTCGTCGAAATTCACTAAGTAAAGTTGTCGGGAAGCACGTGTTACGGCGGTATAGAACCATCTCAGATCTTCGAAAGTCAGGTTATCGTCCGCAAAATAAGGACAGTCCAGAAAAACACATTCCCATTGACCGCCCTGTGATTTGTGGCAGGTAATCGCGTAGGCAAACTTAATCTGCAAGGCATTGAAAAAAGGGTCTTCCTTTATCGCCCTGTATCTTTCCCGTTTATTTGTAATATGTTCATAATCTTCGGCAAGGCTGTAAAACAGCTGCTGATTCATTTCGGCGGGCAGCGAAGCCGATTCTATGCTCAAGGTATCCAGAATAGCCTTGTTATCCACCTCAAGGTTATTGTAATCGGGCAGTTCCAGCGTCATATCGGCAAAATGCAGCCCGTAGCATTGCCGAAAATTCCGGATTCTGCGGACGGTTGCCATGTCGCCGTTGGCGATAAAATCTATCTCCTCAATGTCTTCGGACAGTTTATAGTTGTTCTTGACCACCATAATCCTGTCGCCCGCGACAATCTCGTCTTCCATGCAAAGCACTCTGTTTCTTATCCCTTCGTTATATTTGTTGGCTCTTTTGTTCGATCGGCAAATGACGATTGTTTCCTCCCTGCCGTATTTGGCGTATGCATCCGAAAGAGTTTCAATCAGATCGACTCCGGTAATTTGCATAATGTCGGGAAAATCCGTCCGGAATTTGGGGAATTTGACATCCCTGGTTTCAATCTGTTTTCTGATTTCCGTTGCGTTGAACAATATCCCCGACTGATTGGTCTGACGTACAACGTCTTTCAGTTCGGCATCCATACATCTGCCGTAGCATCCGATTCTGTCGACGTCCAGTGCCGGACTTAGAGCGAATCCGACGGGAGGCAGCTGGGCGCTGTCGCCGACGATGACAAGTTTGCAGTTCGTGCCGCTTCCGATATATCTCATCATGTCCTCAAGCAAATCGCCCGAACCGAAAATCGACTGGTCGTACGACGTTCCCGATATCATAGATGCCTCATCTACAATGAATATTGCGTTTTTGTACAAATTCGGCGCGAGAGAAAACGCCGACTGTTCTTCGATGGATTTTTGCCTGTAAATTTTTTTATGGATGGTAAATGCCTGAAATCCGGCATACGAAGCCAGTACTTTTGCTGCCCGCCCTGTAGGTGCCATCAACACCGTATTAATCCTCATTTCCTTCAGACTTTGCACCAGTGCCGCAATCACCGAAGTTTTTCCGGTACCGGCATATCCCTTCAGCAAAAAAAACGGCATATTTGCGTCGAAAATGAACTGCGAAAGCCCCCGAATCAGCTTTTTCTGGTCAGGCGTGGGAATAAATTTTAAATTGCTTTCTATAAGATTACCAATATATTCGATGTTCATGACAAAAAAATAATTTTAAAAAGATACTTGCGTACGATTTTTTTTTATAAATTTGCACAAACATAATTCAAATTTTTTTGATTTTGATAAAAATATAATAAGTAATTCAAATATACAAAATAATGAAAACTGTCATTCAAATTATTCTGGGCGTTGTCGCCGTTGTTTTAGCCTATTTGTTATACGATAGCCTGATGGAGCCTATCCGTTTCAACAGAGCCGTTGAATATCGTAAAGAGCTGGTAGTTCAGCGATTGAAGGATATTCGGGAACTGCAGGTGGCATACAAGGACAGGTACGGTCGTTTTACGGGAGGCTTTGATACTCTAATCAATTTCTACAAAAACGACAGCCTGAAGATTGTCAGACAAGTCGGTTCGTGGGACGATTCCGTCGCTGTCGCCAAAAAGTTAGTCTACACCGACACAATAAGGGTTGCGGTGAAAGATTCTCTGTTTAACAATGTTAAAGGGTTCAATATCGATTCCATCGCTTATGTTCCGATTGTGCGTGAACCGTTTCAATTGCAGGCAATTGACTACATGTCCATCTCGAAAGTAGTTATACCGCTGTTCGAGGCAAGTGTTCACAATGATGTTTATCTGAAGGGATTGGACAGGCAACTGATTGTCAATCTCAATGATGACCACAAGAACATGAACCGGTATCAGGGACTTAAAGTCGGAAGTATCACCCAGCCCAACAATAATGCCGGCAATTGGGAATAAAAAAAATCAATCGACAAATGTCCGACATTGATTTTGTTGATAAAAGTTTCAGTTTAACAGGGAATAAAAACTACAGATTATCCATTCAGGTAAGCCTGAATGGATTTTCTTTCTGTATATACGATGCTGATAAACAGAAGCATGTCGTGCTGAAAACTTTTTCCTATTCCGCCAACATCGCGGATATTAATCTGTGGGTCAAGGAAATCAACAGGATAACCGAAAATATTGCGGACGAAATTCCGGCGATTAAGACTCCTGTCGGATGCCTGTTTATTTCCCGGAAAAACGTTCTTATTCCCAAGAGTATCTTTTCGATAAACGATATCAGGTCGCACATTTCGGTTTTTTTCCAGCTCGACGAGCTTGACGAGATACATTACAGGTATATTCCCGAAATTGAGGCTTATTGCTGTTTCGCGCTGCCAAGTCCCATCGTTTCAAAGATAATCTCCCGTTTCGACAATCCGCATCTTTTCAATCAGGCATACCGGCTAATCCGCCGGGTCTCAGGCACGGCTATGAATATCGCGTTTTGCAGTAATTTTATGGATGTCAGTATTTTCAGGGATAATAAATTTATTTTGAACAATTCGTTCGAAATATTCGACATCAAAGATATAATTTATTTTATTTCAGCCATATCCGACAAATTTGACATCAAAGACGCACCTATATATATATCGGGAGAAATTTCGAACAGCGAAGCAAAAAATCTCACAAAGTTTTTTCCGTCCATCATTCGGGAACACAACAGAAAAATATCGCTGCTGTTCGGCGTCGAAATTTCGTCGAAATATTACAATCTTTTATCATTGCACGAATGCGAATAATCAGCGGACAATACGGAGGACGCTCGCTGCCTGCCCTTCCGAAAGGATTCAAAGCCCGACCGACGACGGATTTTGCCAAAGAAAATCTGTTCAATATTCTGGAAAATCTGTTTGATTTCGCTTCCGTCGAAGTCCTCGACCTTTTTGCCGGAACGGGCGGAATATCATACGAATTTGCTTCGCGGGGAAGTCAGTACATTGATGCCGTGGAAATAGAGCCGTTGCATTTTGCGTATATAAAAAACGCATCCGCCACCCTGGATTTCAAGCAAATACATGCCATAAGAAACGATTCGTTCCGCTTCCTTAAATTCTGCCGCAAATCGTACGACATAATTTTCGCCGACCCTCCGTATGCCAGCGCCAAAATAGCGCTTATCCCCGAATTAGTGTTCGCAAACAAATTACTGAACGCCGGCGG
>JAISSE010000156.1 GCA_031273285.1 Prevotellaceae bacterium | reverse complement strand
GAATCAATGCTATAATCAACTGTACATTCAGAGGAATTCCCAAAGCGTTCACCAAATCTGTGGGGTTTGATAATGCAACGTCAACTCCCGCCTTCAAAATATACGGAAGAATTACAATTACTGTGATAATACCTCCTATAATGCTGATAGACAGGAAGGTAACAACGGCTACGACAAGATATTTCCAAAACTTATTATCTTTGCCTATGACATTTTCCAAATAAAACATACTCTTATAATAAATTAAACAGTTAAACAAGTCGCAAATATATAAATAAATTTTATATCCGCATTATAAATTTAACTTTATCCTGACAATCAATTTACTGCCTCAATCATTTTCCGTCGCGGATCTTTGATGCCGGGTCAGGAATTTGCTTTCAGGAAAATATCCAGAGCCTTTGACATGGACTGTATTCCCTGTTTCGGCACCTCCACCGAAAGGCTGTATTTTGCGGCTTTTATCGCCTTGACCGTCGCCGGACCAAATGCCGCAAACAAAATATCGCCCTGTTCGAAATTCGGAAAATTCTGCTGCAATGATTTTATTTCCCGCGGACTAAACAGCGCGATAAGATCATACTCGCTTAAATCCAAATCCGACAAATCGCTCGCTATTGTCCTGTATAATATTGCTCTTGTAACTTTGAGTTTCGCTTTTTCGAATATTTTCGGGACTTCGGGCTTGAACGAATCAGCCAAAACCAGCAAAAATTTCTCGACCTTGTGTTTGGAGGTTTTTGTCAGTTCGAGCAGGGAAACGAGGCTGCCGTTGCCGAAAAATATTTTACGTTTCCGATATACGATGTATTTCTGCAAATATAAGGCGATTGTCTCCGACATACAAAAATACTTCATCGTCTCCGGTATGTTGATTCTAAGTCCTTCGCAGATATGGAAAAAATGATCGACAGCGGTGCGGGCTGTGAAAATAATTGCCGTATGAGACAGAATTTCAATCTTTTGTTTCCGAAAATCTTTTAACGAAACACTTTCTACCTGCAGAAACGGTCGAAAATCAATTTTAACATTATATTTTTCGACCAAATCACTATAAGGAGATTTTTCCGATGGGTCAGGCTGGGAAATCAAAATCTTCTTAACTTTTCTCATGTTTTAAATATATATATCTTTTTTATCTAAATTTGTCAATGAATTAACATGTTAAAAAACAATGAATAAAGCCAAATACGGACTTAATTCGAACGTGCAAAGGTACAAAAAACGGAAAAAATACGAAACTTTTGCTTCGGAAAAAACTTTAAAAAGCCTGCTCAGCATTAATATTATCAGCAAACCCGACAATATTTTCGAAACTGCAAGAGCCGTTTCTTCGACTTCGGTTCCTTCATACAGCAACGACAAAACGGTTGTCGGTAAGATAATTATGCCCAGTATGCCGAAATAGAGTTTTCTGTTGAGATGAATCTCGCCCAAAATATACTCCGCCCTGCATACCCATGCGACTAATTTCAACCCCGCCGACTGCAATGTGAAAATACCCGACAAAGCCAAAAAAGGTACCAAAGTCATTTTATACTCCGCGTAATTATTTAGCAATGAGAACTGAATCGCGCAGACGGTTATCGTAAACAGAATGATACCGGAGATATTCATGCCGCCCAGCCGGGTCGTTTCTTCGTATTGCTTTCTCGCAAAACGATAATCGATAAACATTTTATGAATATTTGAGAATCTGTATTTTATGAAAAACAGGATACACAGGAAATAAATGCACAGACCTGCGGCAATTCCGCTCCCGACAAACTGATCGTAATTATTTACGGTTTTTGTTTCCGATATTTCCGATACTCTGTTATATGCGACGGAATTTTCCCCGAATATTTCCGATTCCGCAGAAATCCGGAAACTCCCCGTATCTGCCATGATATTGTTTGTCAAGGTATCGGATATCATTGCACTAATTGCCTCTCTTTGCCTTATAACCTTCTTTGGAGAGATATTCCACTATTCCATCTCTGAAATCGCCCTGTATCAATATTTCTCCGTCTTTAGCCGTTCCTCCAACGCCGCACTTGGTTTTCAGTATTTTACCCAAGTTTTTCAAGTCATCGTCGGAACCGATAAAACCTTGAACAAGTGTTACTTTTTTCCCGCCTCTCTGTTTTTTATCCAGGCGCACCGTCAATTTTTGCTTCGCCGGTTCGAGAGTGTCCCGGTTGTCCGTATCATCATGCTCGTACCTGTAATCGGGATTTGTGGAGTATACCACATTGACCCGTTCCTTACGCTCTTTCGACATAATTTTATTTAACTAATTTCTTGTATTTCAAGCGGCGCGAGGTATCGTCTCCAAGCCGTCTTTTTCTGTTTTCCTCATATTCGCTGTATCCTCCTTCAAAAAAGTGGACATACGAATCGCCCTCAAAGGCAAGTATATGCGTGGCAATGCGGTCGAGAAACCAGCGGTCGTGCGAAATAACGACGGCACAACCCGCAAAATTCTCCAGACCTTCTTCCAAAGCTCTTAACGTGTTTATATCTATATCGTTGGTCGGCTCGTCGAGTAACAGTACATTGCCTTCGTCCTTGAGAGTCAAAGCCAGATGCAGTCTGTTTCTTTCGCCTCCGGAGAGTATGCCCGCTTTCTTTTCCTGATCCGCTCCGCTGAAATTGAAGCGCGACACGTATGCGCGTGCATTGATATCCCTGTTGCCCAAACGGATATATTCGGTTTCGTTTGAAATAATTTCGTAAACGGTTTTATCGGGATCGATGGACTTGTGCTGCTGGTCGATGTAGGCGATTTTTACGGTTTCGCCCACGGTAAATATCCCGTCGTCAGGTGTTTCTATCCCCATAATCAAACGGAAAAGGGTTGTTTTTCCGGCTCCGTTGGGTCCGATAATTCCGACAATTCCGGCAGGCGGCAGTTTGAAATTGAGATTTTCGAACAGCGTTCTGTCGCCGTACGATTTCTTGACGTTCACGGCTTCTATAACGGTGTTTCCCAGACGCGGTCCGTTGGGAATAAATATTTCGAGCTTTTCTTCCTTCTGCCTGTTGTCCTCGCCTGCCATTTTTTCGTAAGCCGACAGACGGGCTTTCGACTTGGCATGACGGGCTTTCGGAGACATGCGAACCCATTCCAGCTCATGTTCCAGAGTTTTGCGGCGTTTGCTCTCCTGTTTTTCTTCCATCTCCAGACGTTTCGATTTTTGCTCCAGCCACGACGAATAGTTTCCTTTCCAGGGAATGCCTTCGCCGCGGTCAAGTTCGAGAATCCATCCCGCCACGTTGTCAAGAAAATACCGGTCGTGAGTAACGGCTATCACCGTACCCTTGTACTGCTGTAGATACATTTCGAGCCACTGTATGGACTCGGCGTCCAGATGATTCGTCGGCTCGTCCAGCAGAAGCACATCCGGCTCCTGCAACAGCAGACGGCACAGCGCAATACGTCTGCGTTCGCCTCCCGACAAATATTTCACCGGCTGTGTTTCGTCGGGGCAGCAGAGCGCGTCCATCGCCCTCTCCAGCTTACTGTCGATTTCCCAACCGCCGAGCGTTTCAATCTTTTCGGTCAACTCTCCCTGACGTTCAATCAGCTTATTCATCTCGTCGTCAGTGAGTTTTTCCATAAAACGGGCATTGACTGCCTCGTATTCCGCAAGCAGAGACACAATCTCCCTAACGCCTTCCCGAACAATTTCCTTAACGGTTTTATTTTCGTCCAATTGCGGTTCCTGTTCCAAATATCCGACCGAATATCCGGGCGAGAATACTACTTCACCCTGTATATTCTCGTCGAAACCTGCAATGATCTTTAACAGAGACGATTTGCCGGAACCGTTCAATCCGATGATACCAATCTTCGCTCCATAAAAAAACGAAAGGTATATGTCTTTTAACACTTGTTTTTGAGGTGGATATATCTTGTTCACACCTACCATCGAGAAAATAATCTTTTCGTCTGCCATATTTACTTTTTTACTGCCAATTACAAACCGCAAAGATAGAGATTTTATTGAATATTGTAAATGCGCATGTCGTAAGGTGGTGTATTTGACTGCGTCGAACTTGCGTTTGACTACGTCGATTTTCAATTCAAGTTGTCGCATGTGTAAAAAGTCCCGCAGAG
>JAISSE010000082.1 GCA_031273285.1 Prevotellaceae bacterium | reverse complement strand
AGAACCGGTTGAACGCGACCCTTCGTTATACGATGAACGGCTGGTGCTTGGTCGTGTGTAGACCTGCGTATTTTCGCGCGAAACCGCTGTTGTTCCTCTCGACGAGGTTGTACCTGTGGTCGAAGTTGCGGTTTGACCGCTACTTTGAACGGGCGTGCGGGTAGAATAGGCATCCACCGCATTGCCTCTGTTGGTTGTCGCTCCGTTTCTGTTGTAGCTGCTGCGCGATGTGGTAGCGGACGCATTATCTATGCGTGTTACGTTTGATGCGGACGAGCGGGAAACGGTGCTCGTTCTGCTTACGCTTGAGCGTGTTGAAGTTCGGGACAGAGATGAACTGCCGCCCGATGAGCGTATGCCGGAACTTCCTGAGCCTCTGCCCGCGGCATAAGTGTAGTTGTTGTTGTGGTTATGATGCCAGTGGTCGTGATACCAGCCGCCGCCGTAGTAACCGCCGTAATAGTAGGGATAATCCCATCCCCAGTAGAAATCCCAGTAGGGGTTCCACGAAGAATAGCCCCAGCCGTAGTATCCCCACGGACGATGCCAGCTGCCGTACCATCCGCCGTACCAGCCTGTGTTCCATCCCCAGCCGTGGTAGGGATAACCCCATCCGTAACCGTAGCCGTAATACGGATATCCGTAATTGTAGCCCAAATCGATTTCGATGGTATAACGCGGGTCGTCAAACATTCTTAGCTGACGTTCGTACGAATCGGCGTCCGCGAGACCTTCGCTGTATACGATTGTATCAACCTGTCCTTCGATTTTCAGCGTCGAAGGGTTCGACATGTAGACCCTGTCGGCGTCCAAAACAATTGTTTTTTCGGCTACTGCCTTTTGTGTCTGTGCTTTCAGCTGCTCGGTCTGTTCATCTATCACTCCTTTCCTGACATTGTCTTTAGAACTGTAATAGATGTCGTCCGAACTCGAAGCCATGTACGAAGATGTACCGCATCCTGCCGCAAAGAGCAGAATAAGCGGAATGAACAATTTTATTTTCATGATAATTATACTTTTAATCGTTTTCATTTTACTTCTTTTATTTATACCGTTTTTTAACATATCTTTGTACCGTTTTTTTATATACGTTTCATTGCGTATTTACTGCAAATTTCATGCCAAAACAGGCGGAAAAAGCGGTTCTTTGATAGATTATTTATAAAATTTATGAAAATATGGCAAAAGAAGTAACTTCGAGAGCGGAAAATTTCTCGCTTTGGTACAATAATCTGGTTTTAAAAGCCGGTTTGGCGGAAAATTCGGCTGTGCGCGGCTGCATGGTTATCAAACCGTACGGGTACGGTTTGTGGGAAAACATGCAGTCGGCGCTCGACCGGATGTTTAAGGACACAGGGCATGTCAATGCCTATTTCCCGCTGTTTATTCCGAAATCGTTTCTGGCGAAGGAAGCCCGGCATGTTGAGGGTTTCGCCAAAGAGTGCGCGGTGGTAACCCATTACCGCCTTCGCAATACTCCCGACGGCAACAGTCTGGAGGTAGATCCGGACGCGCGACTGGAGGAAGAGCTGATTGTCAGACCCACTTCCGAAACAATCATCTGGAACACATACAAGAACTGGATACAGTCGTACCGCGACCTGCCTCTGCTTTGCAACCAGTGGGCAAATGTGGTGAGATGGGAAATGAGGACGCGCCTGTTCCTGCGAACAGCCGAATTTCTTTGGCAGGAAGGGCATACGGCTCATGCAACGCGGGACGAAGCCGTTGCGGAAGCGGTTAAAATACTGGGTATTTACGAGGATTTTGCCAAAAACTGGCTGGCTATTCCCGTACTTACGGGGATAAAAACGGAAAGCGAGCGGTTTGCCGGCGCTGTCGATACTTACTGTATCGAAGCGATGATGCAGGACGGCAAGGCTTTGCAGGCAGGGACATCCCATTTTCTCGGACAGAATTTCGCCAAAGCATTCGATGTGAAATTTACCGCCAAAGACGGCGTATCGGACTATGTATGGGCTACTTCGTGGGGAGTGTCCACACGTTTGATAGGCGCCCTGATAATGGCTCATTCCGACGATAACGGGCTGATTCTTCCGCCGAAAGTCGCGCCGCTGCAGGCTGTCGTTATACCTATATTTAAAGGTGAAGAAGAATTGCAGCAAATGAAAACACATTGCGAGGCGATAAAAAACAGTCTCCAAAAAGCCGGCATATCCGTAAAAGTCGATGACAGAGACAATTTGCGGTCGGGATTTAAATTTGCCGAATACGAATTGCAGGGTGTGCCAGTCAGACTGGCTGTCGGTCCGCGGGATTTGAAAAACGGCACCGTTGAGGTCGCACGAAGGGATACGCTCTCGAAAGAGATTGTGCCGCAGGAAAATATCGAACGGCATGTTTTGGCGTTACTCTCGGATATTCAAAGTAACATGTATGATAAAGCTCTTAAATTCAGGAATGAACATACTTATTACGTGGATTCGTATGACGAATTTAAGGAAAAAATCGAAAACGGAGGATTTTTCCTCGCTCACTGGGACGGAACGGCAGAAACCGAAGCCCTGATTAAGGAAGAGACAAAGGCAACCATTCGCTGTATCCCCATCGAGGGCGATGAGGAGCCGGGAAAATGTATGGTTACCGGAAAACCGTCGAACCGGAGAGTTATATTTGCAAGAAATTATTAACCGTATTTTCGAGATGAGTACAAAATTATGGAGCAAGGGGTTTGAAGCCGACAGGTCCGTCGAACTGTTTACCGTGGGGCGCGACAGGGAACTGGATCTGAAACTGGCAAAATACGATGTTCTGGGGTCGATGGCGCATATACGCATGTTGCAGAGTATCGGGCTGCTGGATAAAACCGAGCTGGATATTCTGCTCAATGAAATGACAACGATTGCGGCAGAAATAGAAAACGGCAGTTTCGAGATAGAAGAAGGCGTCGAAGATGTTCATTCGCAGATAGAACTCATGCTTACCCGAAGACTGGGCGAGGTCGGAAAAAAAATTCATTCCGGACGTTCGCGCAACGATCAGGTTCTGGTTGACATCAAGCTGTTTTTCAAAAATGAAATCAGGGATATCGCCAAACTCACGAAACAGCTGTTCGATACCCTGATAGAACTGAGCGAAGCCAACAGAGACGTGCTGATGCCGGGATACACTCATTTGCAGATAGCCATGCCTTCGTCGTTCGGGCTGTGGTTCGGAGCTTATGCCGAATCGCTTGCGGACGACGCGCTTTTGCTGGAGGCAGCCTATCGTCATGCAAATCAGAATCCACTGGGTTCGGCGGCGGGATACGGTTCGTCGTTTCCGCTCGACAGAACCATGACGACGGAGTTGCTGGGGTTTGAAACACTGCATTTTAACTCCGTTGCCGCACAAATGTCGCGGGGCAAAACGGAACGGACGCTGGCTTATGCCATGGCTGCAACAGCCGGTACACTGTCGAAACTTGCCGGCGATATTTGTCTGTATATGAGTCCGAATTTCGGATTTGTCTCTTTCCCCGACGAGCTTACGACCGGTTCGAGTATCATGCCCCACAAAAAGAATCCGGATATGTTCGAACTGATTCGGGGAAAATGCAACAGACTGCAAGCCCTGCCCAACGAACTGACTTTGGTTACGGCGAATTTGACTTCGGGCTATCACAGGGATTTTCAACTGCTGAAAGAAATTGTTTTTCCGGCTATCGACGAATTGAAAAATTGCCTGTCGATGACCGGTTACATGCTGAGGAATATC
>JAISSE010000070.1 GCA_031273285.1 Prevotellaceae bacterium | reverse complement strand
ATTTGGATTGAAAGAATAGATTGCCGAAGTTGCCGAAGTTTTGCCGAAGATTGTCCAATGGTTGCAGAATAAATCAAACCAACGCGACGGCTGATAACCGAGATTTTGGAAATTATACCTGTTGCAGTAGGCGATACTTTTTTAAACGCAAAGTTCGCAAGGAATTTTCGCAAACGTAAGTTCGACGCAGTCAAAGTTCGCAAGGGGGAACAGTGTCGGCGATACAAACTTTGCGCCCTTTGGCTACGCCGAACTTACGTTTGCGATACACTTTGCGCCCTTTGCGTTTAAACTGCAAATCCTGCAAACAAAAACACCGGAAATTCATCCGGTGTTTTCTCATTAATTTATTCAAAAAAATTATCAAATGAAAAAAAATAATTTTTCTATCCCAATCTGATACTCAGACACAAACCCTGCAGTTCGTGAATAAGCACATTCAGTGATTCGGGGATTCCGGCAACAGGCATGTTATCGCCCTTGACGATTGATTCGTAAGCCTTTGCCCTGCCCGTAACATCATCCGACTTGATTGTCAGTATCTCCTGCAGTATATGCGCTGCTCCGAAAGCCTCCAAAGCCCACACTTCCATTTCTCCGAAACGCTGACCTCCGAACTGGGCTTTACCGCCAAGCGGCTGCTGGGTAATCAGCGAGTATGGACCTATCGAGCGGGCGTGCATCTTGTCGTCAACCATGTGGCCGAGTTTCAGGATGTAAATCACACCGACCGTTGCCGGCTGGTCGAAGTATTCGCCCGTTCCGCCGTCGCGCAGGTGAGTTTTTCCGTAACGCGGAAGACCCGCCCTGTCCGTATATTCTGTGATATTCTCCAGACTTGCGCCGTCGAATATCGGGGTGCTGAATTTCATACCCAGCTCTTTTCCCGCCCATCCGAGCACCGTTTCGTATATCTGACCGAGATTCATACGCGAAGGCACGCCAAGCGGATTCAGCACAATATCAACAATCGAACCGTCCTCGAGGAAAGGCATGTCTTCGTCGCGTACAACGCGGGCAACGATACCCTTGTTTCCGTGACGTCCCGCCATTTTGTCGCCTACGCGGATTTTTCTTTTCTTTGCAATGTAAACCTTCGCCAGCTGGATAATACCTGCCGGCAGTTCATCGCCTATGGTGATATTATACTTCTTGCGTTTAACCTCCGCGTCAAGTTCCTTATATTTTGCAATATAATTGTGAACCATCTTCTTGATCATGGCATTCTTTTCCTTGTCCGTTGTCCATTTGTTCGGATTAACGTTGGTATAATCAATACTCTGGAGCGATTTCATATTGAATTTCTCGCCCTTGGGTATTATTTCCGTACCTAAATAATCCGATACCGACTGCGAAGTTTTGCCTTCGACAAGTTTAAACAGTTTATCTATCAGAACACCGCGAATAACGCTGTCTTTCTTTTCGAAATCGGCGTCCACTTCCGCCAGCAGAGCTTTTTCGTTTTGCTTGGCTCCTTTTTTCGAATCTTTCTGGGCGCGGGAGAACAGTTTTCTGTCAATCACCACACCGTTCAGCGACAGGGAAGCCTTCAGCGAAGCGTCTTTCACATCGCCGGCTTTATCGCCGAAGATGGCGCGCAGCAGTTTTTCTTCGGGCGAAGGGTCGGATTCTCCTTTCGGAGTAATCTTGCCTATAAGTATATCACCCGGTTTGATTATTGCGCCGATACGAATCAACCCGTGTTTGTCCAGGTCTTTTGTTGCGTCTTCGCTGACATTCGGAATATCCGAAGTCAATTCTTCCGCACCGCGTTTCGTGTCGCGCACTTCCATGATATATTCGTCGATATGGATACTTGTAAACACATCCTCGCGCACCAGCCGTTCCGAAAGCACAATGGCATCTTCGAAATTATATCCTTTCCACGGCATGAACGCGACTTTCAGGTTTCTGCCCAGAGCAAGTTCTCCGTTTTCGGTAGCATAACCTTCGGTCAGAATCTGCCCTTTGGAAATCTGTTCGCCCTTGCGGACGATGGGTCGAAGATTCACACAGGTATTCTGATTTGTTTTCAGATATATCGGCAGTTTGTAAACCGTTATGTCGGGACTGAAACTGACAAGTTTCTCCGTTTCGGTTTTTTCGTAACGCACATGTATTTCACGGGCATCGACATAAATAATTTCGCCTGCGCCCGTTGCCACAATCTGAGTGCGGCTGTCTCTAACCACTTCGCTTTCGATGCCTGTTCCGACTATCGGCGCTTCGGGTGCAATCAGAGGCACGGCTTGCCGCATCATGTTCGAACCCATCAGGGCGCGGTTTGCGTCGTCATGTTCGAGGAATGGAATCAGCGACGCCGCTATCGAGGCAATCTGGTTGGGAGCAATGTCTATCATGTCCACTTCCTCGGTAAAGGCAAGCGGATAATCGGATTCTTTTCTTGCTTTTACCTTGTCGCTGACAAAACTGCCGTCGTCGTTTATCTGTGCATTTGCCTGAGCAATCATCTTAAACTCCTCGTCTTCGGCGCTCATGTAAACGACGCCCGAGGGCGACATATCTATGATCGAATCCTTGACAATCCTGTAGGGAGTTTCGATAAATCCGAGTTCGTTGATTTTGGCATAAACGCAAAGTGAAGATATTAAACCGATATTCGGACCTTCGGGCGTTTCTATCGGACACAGACGACCGTAATGAGTATAGTGTACGTCGCGCACCTCGAAACCGGCACGTTCGCGGGACAATCCGCCGGGTCCCAGCGCCGACAGGCGACGCTTGTGGGTCATTTCCGCCAGAGGATTGGTCTGGTCCATAAACTGCGACAGCTGGTTTGTTCCGAAAAACGAGTTTATCACCGACGATAAAGTCTTCGCATTTATCAGATCTATCGGAGTAAAGACTTCGTTATCCCTGACATTCATGCGTTCGCGTATAGTGCGTGACATGCGTGCCAGACCGACGCCGAACTGATTTGCCAGCTGTTCGCCCACCGTGCGTACACGGCGGTTGCTCAGGTGGTCGATGTCGTCCACATCGGCTTTCGAATTTATCAGCTGAATCAGATATTTGATAATAGCGATAATATCTTCGCGCGTCAGGACTTTCAAATCCGGCGAGGAGTCCAAATCCAGCTTTCTGTTCAGTCTGAAACGTCCTACTTCACCAAGGTCATAGCGTTTATCCGAGAAAAACAGTTTTTCGATCACGTCTCTTGCCGTAGCCTCGTCGGGCGGTTCCGAACTTCTTAACTGTCGATAGATATACACGACGGCTTCCTTTTCGGAGTTCGACGGGTCTTTCTGTAAAGTATTGTAGATGATTGCAAAATCCGAGATATTCGCCGTTTCCTTGTGAAGGAGAATCAGCTTGGCGCCCGAATCGATAATCATTTCAATATGGTAGTCTTCCAGAACGGTTTCCCTGTCGATGATGACCTCGTTACGTTCGATCGACACAACTTCGCCGGTATCTTCATCAACAAAATCTTCGACCCAGGTCTTCAAAACGCGGGCGGCAAGTTTGCGTCCCATTACTTTTTTCAGAGACGCGGTAGTTACCTTGACCTCGTCCGCCAGCCCGAAAATTTCCAGAATGTCCTTGTCGGTTTCGAAACCTATTGCACGCAAAAGGGTTGTTACCGGCAGTTTCTTTCTTCTGTCGATATATGCATACATGACATTGTTGATGTCCGTGGCAAATTCGATCCACGAACCCTTGAAAGGAATAATCCTTGCCGAATAAAGTTTGGTGCCGTTGGCATGAATACTTTGCCCGAAAAACACACCGGGCGACCGGTGCAACTGCGAGACAATCACTCTTTCCGCGCCGTTGATCAGAAACGAGCCTTTGGGCGTCATGTACGGAACGGTTCCCAGATAAACGTCCTGTATCACCGTATCGAAATCTTCATGTTCGGGGTCGGTACAGTACAATTTCAACTTTGCCTTTAAAGGAACGCTGTATGTCAATCCTCTTTCCAGACATTCGCTTATGGAATATCTTGGAGGGTCGACAAAATAATCCAAAAATTCAAGAACAAAGTTGTTCCGGGTATCCGTTATCGGGAAATTTTCCTGAAATACCTGAAAAAGCCCCTCGTTTTTTCTGTTCTCAGGAGTGGTTTCCAACTGGAAAAAATCCTGAAACGATTTTAGTTGTATCTCCAGAAAATCGGGATACTCCAACTTGTTTTTTGTGGAGGAAAAGTTTACCCTCCCGTTAATTATATTTTGAGACATACTCGAAGATTTGCTGAAATTTACTTAATTAAAACGACAAAAAGGCTTAGGACAAAAGCCCTAAACCTAGTCCTTGGCTAAAGGCGGGTTTTATTTAATTTCAACCTCTCCCCCAGCTTCTTCTATTTGCGCCTTGATTGATTCCGCTTCAACTTTGGATACTTTCTCCTTAATTGCTTTGGGAGCGGCATCTACCAGTTCTTTGGCTTCTTTCAAGCCGGCGCCGATAATTTCTTTTACAATCTTAACTATCTGCAATTTAGCCTGCCCGGCAGAAACCAGCACTACATCAAATTCCGTTTTTTCGACAGCAGTTTCGCCGCCGTCGGCAGGAGCGGCAGCCACAGCCACTGCCGCAGCGGCAGGCTCAATGCCGTACTCTTCTTTTAATATTGTAGCCAGTTCCTGTACTTCCTTTACGGTAAGGTTAACTAATTCTTCTGCAAATTTTTTAATATCAGCCATTTTTATTTTAAATTTAATAAATTAATAATTCGAAATTTTATTTACTTTTACTCGGAACGTTCCGATAATGTTTTGACAATTCCTGCGATTTTTTGCCCGGCATTGCCCTGCAACGCCGAAACAACATTTTTGACAGGTGATTGCAACAAAGAAATGATATCTCCAATCAGTTCTTCGCGTGATTTAATATTCGCCAGATCGTCCAGCATATTTGCTCCTATGAATACACATTCCTGAGCGTATGCGCCTTTAAATACCGGCTTCTCTTGTTTTTTCGCTTTCCGAAACTCCTTTATCAGTTTCGCAGGCGTATTTGCGGTGTCACAGAACATAACGGCGGTGGGACCTTCCAAAACGGAATATAAATCCGGTTCGGGGAAATTGTTTTTCTCCAGCGCTTTTTTCAACAGCGTGTTTTTCAGCACGACCAGTTTAACGCCTTTTTCGAAACACAGCTTGCGCAATTCATAAGTCATTGCCGCATCCAGACCTGAAATATCAGTTATATAAAAAACCGGATTGTTGTTTAATTCCTCCGCAATATTGTCTATAACTTCTGTTTTCTTTTCTTTTCTCATACTCTATTCTGATTTAACGCTTATTCGGAAATTGATTTCGGGTCTATCGCCAAACCCATGCTCATGGTTGAAGACAGATAGATACTTTTAATATACGTGCCTTTGGCAGCCTGGGGTTTCAGTTTGATAATCGCAGCAATAAACTCCCTGACATTAGCCGCGATACTGTCTTCGCTGAACGACAGTTTGCCGATGCCGCTGTGTACAATACCTGTTTTATCCACTTTAAAATCAATTTTACCGGCTTTGACTTCCTGCACTGCTTTACCTATTTCCATGGTTACGGTTCCGGTTTTGGGGTTGGGCATCAGTCCTCTCGGACCTAAAATCCTGCCTAACGCGCCTACCTTTGCCATAACGCTTGGAGTACAGATGATTACATCGACATCCGTCCATCCGTTTTTGATTTTGTCTACATATTCGTCAAGACCCACGAAATCGGCGCCCGATTCGATAGCTTCCTTCTCCTTGTCGGGAGTACAGAGCACCAGCACTCGCGTAACCTTGCCCGTTCCATGCGGAAGCGTTACCACGCCGCGCACCATCTGATTCGCCTTGCGGGGATCGACTCCCAGGCGAACGGCGACATCAACCGATGCATCGAATTTGGTATAACTTATCTCCTTCAACACCTTCGCCGCTTCCGACAGTTTGTACTGCTTGCCCGGTTCGACTTTTGCTTTTACCTGTTGCTGATTTTTTGTTAATCTACTCATTTTCGCATGAAATTATTGTTCTACATCCTGAGGAAGATCACCTTCCACTTTTATGCCCATGCTGCGGGCTGTTCCCGCGACCATCCGCATGGCCGCTCCGATTGTGAACGAGTTCATATCCGGCATTTTGTTTTCGGCAATTGTACGTATTTGCGCCCACGTAACGCTCGCAACCTTGTTTCTGTTCGGCTCCGCCGAGCCTTTGCTCAGCTTTGCCGCTTCCTTCAACTGTACGGCGATAGGCGGCTCTTTTACGATAAATACAAACGACTTGTCGGAATAAACAGTGATGATTACAGGCAAAATCTTTCCTGCTTTATCCTGCGTGCGTGCATTGAACTGCTTACAAAATTCCATTATGTTCACGCCTTTCGAACCTAACGCGGGTCCTACGGGCGGCGAGGGATTTGCCGCTCCCCCCTTTATCTGAAGTTTAATCAGTCCGGCGACTTCTTTTGCCATAATTAATTATTTATTTTTATTCCTTTTCTACCTGAACAAAATTAAGTTCCAAAGGCGTTTTGCGTTCGAATATTTTTACCATCACCTTCAATTTTTTCTTCTCTTCATTGACTTCCTCGATGGTTCCCGAAAATCCGTTGAACGGACCGTCGATAACTTTAATCGGTTCGCCGATAAAGAACGGGTTGGCTATTTCTTCACCCATATTGTCGGATAATTTGTCAACATGACCCAGTATGCGGTTTACTTCCGCAAGCCTCAGGGGAACGGGATCGCCTCCTTTGGTCTCCGACAAAAAACCGGCAACATTGGGTATATTGCGCAATATGTGAACTACTTCACCTTCCAGAATCGCTTCCACAAAGACGTACCCGGCATAAAATATGCGCTCGGTAGTTACTTTCTTTCCATTTTTTACCTGATATACTTTTTCCGTAGGAATCAATACCTGAAATATGTAATTCTCAAGCTTCAAGCTCCGAATTTCATTCTCGATGTATTCCTTGATCTTCTTTTCCCTGCCGCCCACGACGCGCAGGACATACCATTTTTTTCCTACTTCTTCTGCCATAACATTAAACTATGAATATCAACCAAATCAATGCATCTATTCGCTTATACCGGGATTTTCCTTTCCAAGCAGGAACGTATAGATGGCTTTGAGTACATTTTCAAAGCTAAAGTCCATAATAAAAACTACCAGTGCAAAGATTATCGATGCTATCATTACAAGTATCGCGCTGCTTTGCAAATCTTTCCATGTAGGCCACGCAACTTTGGTAGTAAGCTCTACATATACGTCTTTCAGATACACTTTAATTTTGTTCATCCTTTTTCGGATTTTATGCGAAAAACAAGACGGAAGCCTTCTTTTTTTTCACCTGTTTTTAAACTCAGACGAGCCGTAACACTCGGCTGATTTTAGCGTGCAAATGTACAACTTTTTTTATATGATGAAACATTTTTGTTTGTTTTTTTTCAAAAAAATTATATTAGGCTGTTAATTAAGACATTATTTTTCGATTTTTTTTGTATCGGACAGGCGGATTTATGAAAATTCCACCGGTTTTTTTTCGCAAAACGTCAAAAAACGCGCAATTCGACGACGCCCGGAGGCTGCTTCGACAGGGATTTTTTCGGGCGCAAACGATTCCCCGTTTCCAAAACTGGAGGAACGGGAGCCGGTGAACGGCGAGCGGAACACCGCGCCGAACAGAGGTCGCCGCTGCGCCTGATTAATCCCGCCGAAAACTCTTTGTGTTTTCATCAAAAACTCTTTGCTTTTTTGCAAAAACTCTTTGTGTTTTCGCCCAAAACTCTTTGTGTTTTTTTGACCGGATACGTGAGAAAATTCCGTAGCATACGTATCTAATTGCGGTCTCACTAAATGTTTTTTCAATTTGATGGTTTTCAGGGGGGTAATTTTTAGCTGCATCTTGCTTGTGCGGGGTAGCGGCGATGGGAGTTTTGCCGTACACCTCTGTGTAATATGAGTTATTAACCCAATATCTCCATTAGAATCTTATTCCCGAAATTGCTGTAATTTTTGTCGGAATATTCAATACTCCGGCAATCTTTTTCCTGTTTTGAGATTGCTTCCTGCTTCGTGCCTCGCAGTACTACTGATGACGGAAATCTCGCAATCGTCAGGAATACAGGAAGAGGCTGTATAGAAAGAGATGTTTTTCAAACACAAAGTTCACAAGGGGGTTGCACAAAGTTCACAAGGGGAATAATGTCGACGATATAAACTTTGTGACCTTTGTGATACACTTTGTGTCCTTTGTGTTAAGGGATGCAAAAGAAATAAGTTGTAATACATTATTGTCATACGACAACGGAACTCCGCAGGAGTTCATTGGGGGTTATTTACATTGAACTCCTGCGGAGTTCGCTGTCGCCAACTGAAAATCGGAAACTGCGTAACATGAGTTATTATGTTATTTATTTTTTATGCCTTAAACGCAAGGAACGCAAAGAATCCGCAGGGGGCGCAAAGTTTATATCGTCGACACCCTTGCGAACTTTGCGGATTCTTTGCGGACTTTGCGTTTGAAAAATATCTCTGTCGAAACAGCCTCTTCCTGTATTCCTGACAATTGCGTGATTTCCGTCATCAGTAGTAGTACGGCGAGGCACGAGCCGGAAGCAATCTCCCGATAATAATTGCAAAGGCGTTCGTGGTGTTTTCCTTACCCACTCCTTACCCGTGATTTTGGCGAATTTTGTTATCACTGACGGATAACACCCCGCAATATTTCATCTTTATTTCCCTTGTTATTGTGTAGTTTAATAAATAGTATTATCTTTGCACCGCGAAAGAGGGGGAGCAGAAGCTCCCCTCTTCCATTGAAAAGATATGATAGATAGAGCATTAGTAACACAGGTTGTTGAAGATGAAATTGAG
>JAISSE010000062.1 GCA_031273285.1 Prevotellaceae bacterium | reverse complement strand
TAATGCCGAAATGACACGATTAAATACTTCGGAAGTATTCCATAATGCCAAAATGACAGTTTCGGGATGCTTTTTAGTACTAAATCGACCTTCGGAAGTATTTCGACGATGTTTTCAGGTATGACGGAGATGCTTTTCGGCATAAAAAATATCTCCGGAAGGCGCTCAACAACTTTTCCGGGTATTATTGAGACTTTCCGAAGATATGAGGCTGTCTAAAAAGGCTATTTTTAACACAAAGAACACAAAGTGTATCACAAAGGGAACAAGGTTCATATCGCCGACACTATTCCCCCTTTGTGAACTTCGTGATACCTTTTGTGCCCTTTGTGTTAAAATATCCTTCATACATTCATCCTTCATCCTTCATGGTTTATAGTTCATAGTTTCCCTGCGTTTATTCCGGCCATCCAGCCCGTTGAAAAAGCGATTTGCAGATTATAGCCTCCGGTATTAGCGTCTAAGTTAATGATTTCGCCGGCAAAGAACAGGTTGTCGATTAATTTGGAACACATTGTTTTGGGATTTATTTCCTGCAAACTCACTCCGCCTGCCGTAACAATAGCTTCGTTGAAAGACCTGAATCCCGACACGGCGTATTGCATGGACGATAAACCGTTTATAATATTTTCCCTGTCGGAATACTTCAACTCCGGCAATTTCCCGGTTGCCGATATTTTCGTTTTTTTGATAAAAGGCGTGATGAGTGGGGACGGCAACATTTTTCTCAGCAAATCGGCAACCTGTCCGTTTGGCGGCGACAGGATTTCACGGTCGATTCTGTTCAACAGCTGCTGTCGATTCAGAGCGGGTTTGAAATTTATCCGCACGGCTGTCTTTTTATTTTCCGAAACTGCATTTACCGCATTTCTGCTGATTTTCAACACAACGGGACCATCTATTCCGTATTCGGTAAATTCCATTTCTCCAAATTCTTTTTGAACGGTGCCGCCGTCGACAAGGAGCGACAGTTCGATATTTTTCAATCCGAACCTGATCGGCTCGTAATCCGCCAGTTCCAATCCGGTTAAGGATGGGCGCGGGGAGACGATTTCATGTCCCGCCCGACGCGCCCATTCGTATCCGTCGCCTGTCGAGCCGGTCAGGGGATAAGCCAGTCCTCCGGTAGCGACGATGACGGCACGTGCGGATATGTTTATCTGCTGTCCGTGATGTTCGTAACACAATCCGTTCACGCGATTCTGTTCTACAAACAGTTTGACGACTTTTGCCCGACATAGCACGGTTGCCTTTTTTTCAGCCTCTTTGACCAAAGTTTCGGCAACATCCCAGGAGCGTTGGGATGCGGGGAAAATTCTGCCGCCACGTTCTTCAACGGTATCAAGACCCGTGCCGTTCAAAAATTTCACCAAATCCGTATTCGAGAAATTTTTGAACGCGGGTTTGAAAAAACGCGAATCGGGGAATATGTTCGTCAAAAACTCGTCTTCCTGCCTGCTGTTGGTGATATTGCAGCGTCCCTTACCCGTGATTCTCAATTTGCGGGCGGGCTTTTCCATTTTCTCCAGAAGGAGAACTTTCGCGTTTTTTCCGGCAGCCGCAATGGCAGCCATAAGCCCCGCAGGTCCCGCTCCGACAACAACTGTATCAAATGCATCCTTCATCAATAATGGGCTTTAATATACGCTGGTACTGTAATTTTTCATCTCTTTCGCCATACTTTTCGCTTTTGAGGAAGTACACCTGTCGAGCAGCTGCCAAAATTCCCTTTGATGATTTTTGTGTACCGTATGGCACAGTTCGTGAAGTATTACATAATCAATAAGGTGATCGGGAAGATGCATCAGATGCAGACTAAGGACTATCGCATTGTGTCCGTCGCATTTACCCCAGAACGAGCGCGTATTCTTTATCGTCAGGCTGGTATATTTGAAATTAAAACTGTTTGCCCAGTACATCAGTCTTTCCGGCAGATATTCGTGAGCTTCCACTTTCCAGACATGCTCGATAAATCGGCGGATAACGGATTGTATATCGCTGTTTTCCACATCCATATTTTGCGGATAATATATGTTGAAATGTTTTTCGAATATCTTCAGGCGCAGATTTTCCCTGTCTTCGGGAAGCAGATTCATCGTCCTGAATTTGGTTGAAAATTCGTCTTTTGCGTTGTATACGGTTTGTTCGCGCTTTTCCGAATTTAATTTTGCCTGCGCTTTTTTAATCCATTTCAATTTGGAAATCAGAAACTTTTCGGCTTCCTCGAACGATATGTGCATGGGAACGGATACAACAACTCCGGTTTCCCTGCCCACGGCAATCCGCATGTGTCGGGCTTTTGCGGATTTTCCGTATTCGACCGTGCCGATTTCGTCGACAACAACTGTTTTACGATTCATTCTAACGTATAAATACTTCCAGCAGTTTTACGTCATTTTCGGGAATTATGCTTACCGAATTGATGATTGCCGGAATCAGAAGCGTTTCGCCTTTCGATATCGTTTCCCCGACTTTCCCGTCGCACAGAAGTTCCGCCTTGCCGTCAGTACACATGTAAACCACAAACGAGTCCAAATCGGCATAATGCCGTTCCGTTTTTTTCGACAGGGATAGCAGATTTGTTGTAAAATATTTGCAGTTTACGAGTTCCGCTGCCGAATCCGGAACGTACAGGGTTTTGTACGATGGATGACATTTGTAGTCGATAACATCTTCGGCAAGCTGCGTGTGCATTTCGCGGGCTGTTTCGGGGCTGTTTTCCCGTCCCCAGTCGTATATGCGGTAGGTAATGTCGGATGTTTGCTGAATTTCGGCAATAAGCAGATCCTCCCCGATTGCGTGGATTCGACCGGCAGGCAGGAAAAAAACGTCTCCCTTTTTAGCCTGTTCGACATTCATAACTTCGGTAAGGCTGCCGTTTTGAACCCGCGTTTTGAACTCTTCCCTGTCCAAATCCTTGTTGAATCCCACATATATCTGCGAATTTTCGGAAGCGTCCATCACATACCACATTTCCGTCTTGCCGTATGCCCGATGGCGTTTCAGGGCTGTTTCGTCATCGGGATGAACCTGTACCGACAATCGTTCCGCCGAATCTATCAGTTTGAAAAGCAGCGGAAACTCTATTCCGAATTGCTCGTAAATTTTGTCGCCCACAATATCTCCCATGTAGGTCTCAATCAGTTCCTGAATATTGTTGTCTTTGAGAAATCCGTTGGTTACAACCGACAAATCGCCGTCCACCGACGACAGTTCCCAGCTTTCGCCGATGACCTTGTCGCTTCTGAGTGACCGTTCGACAACAGTGAAAAGTTTGTATCCGCCCCAAACTCTCTCTTTATATATTGGTCTGAATTTTAAAGGATATAACTCCATAACTCTATTTAATTTTGAATTATTTTAATCGTTGCAAATTTGCATCATAATCTCTAATATTTTCGGCTACGCCGTGCAGCAGCCTTTTTCGCGCTTCGATACCTGTCCATGCTATGTGCGGCGTAAGAATCAGTCTGTCGGGATGTTTGATGCCGAGCAGTGGACTGTCCGCCGGCAGGGGTTCTTTTGAGAAAACATCCAGAGCGGCGCCCGCAATGATGCCCGAATCAATGGCTTCGACCAGATCGGCTTCATTCACGATGTGTCCTCTTCCGGTGTTTACCAGCAGAGCGGCGGGTTTCATGAGTTTAAACTTCTCCGCATTAATCAGATTGCGGGTTTTGTCGTTCAGGGGAGCATGTACAAGCACAATGTCCGAAGTTTTCAGCAATTCGTCGACAGTCAGGCGGGTATAGGGCACGCTGTTGTTCACGCCGGAAGTCGAACAGTAAACGATTTCGGCGCCGAAAGCCACGCCGACTGCGGCAGACTTTTTCCCGATGGTTCCCATCCCGATGATGCCGATGCGTTTACCGGACAGTTCCGAAAACGTGCGGGTATAATTGGTGAACAGCCCCGATTTCGAATATTCTCCCGTCTTGACAAAATTGTCGAACCATGATATGTGCATCATCAGGGAAAACAAAATCCCGTAGGTCAACTGCACTACACTGTCGGTGGAATAGCCCGCGACATTTTTCACCGCGATACCGGCTTTCGCGGCGGCGTCCGTATTTATGTTGTTCATGCCTGTCGCCGCCACGCAGATAAGTTTAAGATTCGGACAGGCTTCGATAATCTCCGCAGTGATTTTTGTCTTGTTCACAATTGCCACATCCGCGTCTTTCAACCGATGCAGCACGTTTTCGGGAGACGTATTACTGTATTTGACGAAATGACCAAGATTTTCCAGTTCTTCAAAACCCGTATCGCCCATCGTTTCCGCATCCAAAAACACTATATTCATTGTCTGACTTTAAAATTATGCCCCATTTTGCGGGCTTTGGTTTCCAGATAAAATTCATTGTGCTTGTTTGCCGGAATCACTACGGGCACATTCTCGACCACAGTAAGCCCGTATCCTTCGAGACCTCTGCGCTTCAGCGGGTTGTTTGTTATCAGCCGCATTTTCGACACGTTTATTTCCCGCAGAATGCTTGCGCCCACCCCGTAGTCTCTTTCATCCGCCTTGAATCCGAGAGCGAGGTTTGCTTCCACCGTATCCTTGCCTTCTTCCTGCAATTTGTATGCGTGGATTTTGTTGAACAGACCGATGCCGCGTCCTTCCTGACTGAGATATACGATAACTCCTTTTCCCTCTTTTTCAATCATTCGCATCGCTTCATGCAGCTGCGCCCCGCAATCGCACCGGCACGAGCCGAAAATATCTCCGGTAACACACGAGGAATGTACACGAACAAGTATCGGCTCGTCATCCTTCCATTCGCCCTTTATCAGGGCGACATGTTCAATTCCGCCAAGCAACTGCTTGAAAACGATGAGTTCAAAGTCGCCGAACTCCGTCGGCATCTTCACTTTTGCTCCGCGTTCCACGATTTTTTCGGTTTTCAGACGGTAGGCAATCAAATCTTTTATGGCAATGATTTTTATGCCGAATTTTCCGGATATTTCCATTAAATGCGGGAGACGCGCCATTGTTCCGTCTTCGTTGATGATTTCAATCAAAGCTCCCGCGGGATAAAGCCCCGCCATACGCGCCAGATCTACCGCCGCCTCCGTATGTCCGGCACGAACAAGCACGCCGCCGTCTCTTGCCCGCAGGGGGTTTACATGTCCGGGACGTCCCAGATCGGCAGGCTGGACGTCCTGTCGGGCTAAAGCATTGATGGTCGCGGCTCTGTCGTACATCGACACGCCCGTTGTACAGCCGTGTCCCAGCAAATCGACGGTAACGGTGAAAGGCGTTCCCAGCAGCGACGTATTGTTTTCAACCTGCATGTCCAGATGCAGTTCCCTGCAACGTTCGGCGGTAACGGGAGCGCATAGAACGCCTCTCCCGCAGCTCATCATGAAATTGACTTTTTCGGGAGTTACCTTCTCTGCCGCAACAATAAAATCGCCCTCGTTTTCACGGTCTTCGTCATCAACCACTATGATGATTTTACCCTGACGCATGTCGTCCAGAGCTTCGTCTATCGTGTTAAAATTTATGTTTTCCATTAAAATATCTGTTTACATCCATATTAATATTTTTAATATCGTTCAAGATATATCCCAATTTCTTGAATTTTCTCGTTTTCATTGCAATAAGAATAATGGAAGAGGGTATTTTCAAAAGTATATTCGGATTCGACAAAAATTCGGGGAAAATAAATTCCGAAAGATTCAATGCGGGAAAGCCTTTGATGAGGGTTCTTAAATTCTCGTCATCGTCAATCGTCGCGTAAAAACTCAACAGCCGGTCGTATAACAGTTTTATTTCCGTCAAATCGCTGTTGTCGTTCATTTTCAGTACGGTTTCGCGACTTTGGAATATCCTGTCGAGTTGATGCGATGCAAGATAATTGTCTATGAGATATTCCAGACGTCCCGCCTCATCGTTGTATTGCCGCAGGGCTTCGTCTCTCCGTTCTTCGGGCAGCGGAACGATTTTATCGAAATCGACCTGAACGATGAGCCGCTTCATTCTGCCGAACAGCACGTTGAAGAAATGTCCGTATGCGTCGGGATTGAATATTTGCGAATCGGTATTAGCCTTGTATGTGAGGAAAATCGCAACGGGGGTGAGGACAAGCGAGGGAAACCATGCGCCGACAGCGGGACTCCAGTCGCTGTTGCTGACCATTTTGCTGCATATGGTGTCTATCACCCAATAAATAACGAAGAACAGTATGGAAATCACCACCGGCAAACCCAGACCGCCTTTCCGGATTATCGCGCCCAGAGGCGCTCCGATAAAGAAAAATATGATGCATGTGAACGCCAGAGTTACTTTCCTGTTGCGTTCGTAGTCGATTTTTTTGAGACTTTTTGTTTCCAGCTGAATCATTCTCAACTCGTTTTCCCAGTAGCCGGATATTCTTGTTATATTTGATTCCGCCTGATTCAAATAATTCATTTTTTGAGCGGCGGTAGAGCCGGAATATATGGAATCGATATTGTACGACAGGACTTTGACCCTTTGCCGGGCGGTGTCGGCTTTTATGGAATATCTGAATGTACTGGTGGATTTGAGCTGTTCCTCGTCGAATTTGTTGACGATACCCTGTATCTTCACATGTACGGAATCGGAAGCCTTGTTGAGTTTGCTCATGCTTTGCGCGGATGGATGTTCCTTATACAGAGTCTCGAACGATTGGGATTCTTCTTCGCCCGTGTCAATGGAAATCGTCTGTTCCTTGAAAAAGCGCCTCTGGAACGGATAGCTGGTTTTGTTCAGCTGATTGTTTCTCGTCAGTTCTTCGGAATAGTTTACTCCGTTAATAAGTTTCAGCAGTATGTATCTGGCGTCCTGTGTCTGTTTTATATAACCCGTATCGGCAATGGTTACCGAATAGTTTCCTTCGCCGTGCGTGTGGTCGTAAATCATAACGCCGATTAAGGCGCCCGTAACGGGGTCTTTGTGATTGACTCTGATGCCGAAACGTTCGATGCCGTCGTAGAAAATATCTTCGGGAATGCTAAGTTCCGGACTTTTTTTCTTTATTTCCATAAGCATGCTTCTTGCCCTAAGATAGGCATACGGCACAAATTCGCTCGAAAGGACAAAACTTGCCACGGCAACAACGAAAACGGTGAAATAAAGAGGATACAATATTTTGTGCAGCGATATTCCGGACGATTTCAACGCCAGCAGTTCATTGTCTTCGCCCAGATTACCCAGCGTCATGAGCGAGGCAAGAAGCGTTGCCAGAGGCAGGGCAACCGGAATATTGGCAACGGCAATCCATCCCAGAAATTCGAGTATCATATTCCACGACAAGCCTTTGCCGACAAGTTCATCTATCTGCAGCCACACGTACTGCATCACGAAAATGAACACTACAATGACCAATGCCAGGAATATCGGTCCCACATATGTCAAAAATATATATCTGTATAGCGTTTTCAATTTTAACTACATTTACAAAGTGCAAAATTAATCAAGATTTCCGATTCCGAATAACTTTTTTGTTTTT
>JAISSE010000318.1 GCA_031273285.1 Prevotellaceae bacterium | reverse complement strand
ATATTTGCCTTGCAGATAGAATAATTTTGTCAGAGCCGCTTCGGCGGTAATATCTTTTCCGGACACAACCCCTGCTTTTTTGAGGAGACGACCTGTGGTATATTTGTCGGGGTCAACCTCTCCGCGCAGGCATTGGGTGATATTCAGTACAACTGTTCCGCTGTCGGCTATTTTCCTGATACTGTCGATGAACCATGGAAATGTAGGCGCATTTCCCGACCCGAAAGTTTCTATAATCAAGGAACGTATCCCCTGTATTTTGGAAACGCTCTCCAGCAGCGCCTGCGACATTCCGGGAAAAATCTTCAGTATCGCCGTACTGGTATCCAGACGGGTATGAACCGTCAGCCTGTCGTTTTCGGGATAAGGCATTATTGCCTGCCGGTTGAATTTGAGGTATATTCCCGCTTCCGCGAGCGGCGGATAATTGAACGAATTGAAAGCATTGAAATGTTCCGCGCTGGATTTTGTTGTTCTGTTGCCGCGCAACAGTTTGTTTTGGAAATAGATGCACACTTCAGGAACTGTTGCTCTGCCGTCGTCTGTCTGCGACGCGGCGGTTTCTATTGCCGAAATCAGATTTTCCTTGCCGTCGGTGCGCAACATGCCGATGGGCAGCTGGCTGCCGGTAAAAATCACCGGTTTCGCAAGATTCTGGAGCATAAAACTCAGCGCCGAAGCGGAATATGCCATGGTATCCGTTCCGTGAAGGATAACGAATCCGTTGTAATTGTCGTAATTATCCGCAACAGTCGTAACTAATCGAACCCAGAAAGCCGGTGTCGCTTCCGAGGAGTCTATCGGCTGAAATGAAATAGTATCAAGCACAAAGCCGAATTTCTTCAGTTCCGGCGCTTCTTCTTCTATCTGAGCAAAATCGAAAGTCTCCGGCATTCCCGTGCGGGCATTTTGTTTCATCCCGATTGTGCCGCCGGTGTATATTATTAAGATTTTCATTCGGCGCTATGCCTGTTGAACAGTATGTTAAGAGCTTTTCGCTGAAACAGCAGGATATATACGGCGCTTACGGAAATCGAAGCGTCGGCGACGTTGAATATCGGTCTGAAAAAAATAAATTCTTTGCCCGCATTGAAGGGAAACCAGTCGGGATAGGTGGTTTGGATGATTGGAAAATAAAACATATCGACAACACAGCCGTGCATGAAAGACGAATAGCCCGTTGCCGACAGTTCGGAAACGCCCGCATAGTCCGCATAACGTCCGAAATCGGGATTGTACGCTGTTCCCGTATCGAATATCAGACCATAAAACGCCGAGTCGATAATATTGCCCAGCGCGCCGGCGCATATACCCGCTATGCCGAGTACCAGTCCGGTTGTAATCCCCTCTTTTTTTGCTATTTTGGGGATATAGACAATCAGCGCCACGGCTAAAATAATCCGCATGACAACAAGAATCATTTTCCCTGTGGGACCTCCGAACAGCATTCCGAACGCCATTCCCGGATTTTCCGTAAAAAGAATATAAAACCAGTCCCCGAAAACAGGTATCCGCTGGTCGAGAGACATGTTCGTTTTCACCCAAAATTTCAGAGCCTGATCTGCCAGCAATATTATTCCCGCGAAAATAAAAGCCTTCTTACTTAACGACATCCGTATTATCTTTGATTTTTGGCTTCAACGCTCAAAGTCGCATGAGGAACGGCTTTGAGCCGTTCTTTCGGTATCAGTTTGCCTGTTTCCCTGCAAATTCCGTACGTTTTGTTTTCAACTCTGATCAGAGCGGCTTCCAGATGGTTGATAAATTTCTGTTGTCGCTGGGCTAACCGTCCGGCTTCCTCTTTCGAGAGAGTGGACGCCCCTTCTTCCAGAACCTTGAACGTCGGCGAAGTGTCCTGAATATCATTGCTTTCGCTTTGGGTGATAGCCGAACGCAAAATATCGAATTCCGCCTTGGCTTTTTCCAGTTTCTGCGTTATAAGTTCTTTGAACTCTTGAAGTTCCTCATCGCTATATCGATTCTTTTCCTCCATATTCGTCTAAATTTTATCTTTTTAATAATAAGGCGCGAATTTACAATATATTTTTCAATAAATCGATAAAAAATCGGAAAATATATTGACCGTAACAGTTTCGTAATAATTATCTGACTGTGCAGCAGATATTTATTCGACAATAATATATTCTATTTCTTTAAATAAAAATGACTTGAGTTTGCCGTTTTTGTCCCTGACAACAAGTTCTCCCGAATCGGCTACGTCAAAAATTTCGGCAATCAGCATTTCTCCGTCTTTCGTTTTGTAGGGGAAATATCCTGTTCGCCGGTACAGTTTTTCCATGTACTGTCTGTTAACGACTTCTTTTGGCGATTTATACAGCGCGGCAAAACCGTCCAGCGTCGACGACAGTATTTCGTTAATGTCGAAATAATCTTTTCCTGTTTCCGCCGCCATTGATGTGGGCGTGATGTCCATCGGTGGAAATATGACCTGATTTACGTTCAATCCCAGTCCTATAACGGAAAAACCGAGGTCGTTGCCATTGAAGGACTGTTCGATAAGGATACCCGCAATTTTCCGGTTTCCGACATAAATATCGTTGGGCCATTTTATCGAAGCATCAATGCCGTAACGGTTCAGAGTGCCGGCGACGGCAAGCGAAAAAGCCTTCGACAGGAGAAACAGTTCGTCGGTCGCCATGTCCGCGGGGCGCAAAACGAGCGAAGCGGTCAGATTTTCGCCCGGCGCGCTCACCCAGCGATTATTTCTCTGCCCCTTTCCCGCGGTCTGTTCCCTGCATGCAACGACAGTGCCTTCCGGCGCTCCGGCGGAAGCCAGACGTATGGCTTCATCATTGGACGAAGGAAGCGTGGCGTAATGTATTATCTTGAACAACAAACTATTTCGCAGCAATTGTTTCTATCTCCACCAATGCGCCCATCGGCAGATTCGCCACTTCAAAAGCCGCCCTTGCGGGCAAACTTTCGGTGTAGAAAGTCGCGTACACTTCGTTCATTGCTGCAAAATCGCCGATATTTTTCAACAGTACGGTCGATTTCACTACATCGCCGAACGAATATCCGGCAGCATCCAGAATGTGCCCCGTATTTTTCAGTACCTGCCGCGTTTGTTCCTTCACGTCCGTATCGCTCACAAACTTGCCTGTTTCGGGATTGACCGGTATCTGCCCCGAAATGTAGAGAGTGTTGTTCACCTCCACCGCCTGACTGTACGGTCCGACAGCCCCGGGCGCCTTGTCCGTATTTATAATCCGTTTCATTCCAATGGCTTAATATTCGTCCTCATTAAAGAAGAAATCCTCTTTGCTCGGATAATCGGGCCAGATATCTTCAATACTTTCGTATATTTCACCATCTTCCTCCAACTCCTGAAGATTTTCTATCACTTCAAGAGGCGCCCCGGAACGGATAGCATAGTCAATCAATTCATCTTTAGTTGCCGGCCAGGGGGCATCTTCTAATTTCGAAGCTAATTCAAGTGTCCAGTACATAATCTAATACCTTATTTTATAGAAGTTTAATCCTTTTTTCCCGCTATATTACAATTTGCGAAAATAAAGAAAATTATTAAACAAACGAAATAAAAAAAAATTATTTTGTTTTTGGAATCCAAAGTTCCGTATTTTCAGCCTCTTTGTTTAGTTTACGTGCGAAAGTAAAAAGAAAGTCGGATAACCGGTTGATGTAGGCTTCCAAAAGTTCGGGAACCTGATACCCTTCATCCGTCAGTGAGACCATAATTCTCTCTGCCCGACGGCAAATGCTTCGGGACAGATGGGCAAACGATTCGGACAAATTCCCTCCGGGGATGACAAAATGAGTGAGTTTGGGCAGTGTCGCGGTGATTTTGTCGATTTCGCTTTCGAGCGCGTCAATATCTTCGCCGGAAATCGCGGGCATTTTTTTCACCGTATCTCCTTCCGTCGCAAGTATCGCCGCAATGTTCATCAGTTTGTTCTGAATGTCCAGAATAAATCCTCTGTAATAAACATCTGTTTCACATGCTCTTACAATACCGATAGCGGATATCAGCTCATCAATCGTTCCGTATGCTTCGACGCGGATATGATTTTTGGATACCCGTTTGCCTCCTATTAACGATGTTTCGCCTCTGTCTCCCTGTTTCGTATATATTTTCATCCGTATGTAATTTGGGACTTTTAACAAACAATTGTGATTTTAGTTCATTTGTCGTCCGGGTTCATTATTTGATTTAATTTTTTTATACAAAATTTTT
>JAISSE010000026.1 GCA_031273285.1 Prevotellaceae bacterium | reverse complement strand
ATCTCGCAGATAACCATTTGGGAACCGTCAAGGTGAACTATCGCCTGCGCGACGCCATATTCAGCCGTCAGAGATACTGGGGCGAACCCTTTCCCGTTTATTATAAGGACGGTATGCCGCATACTGTCCCCGAAGACAAGCTGCCGCTTGTGCTTCCCGAAGTCGATAAATTTTTGCCGACGGAAACCGGCGAACCTCCGCTGGGCAGAGCAAAAAACTGGACATACGGCGGCTATCCTCTCGAACTCGGCACAATGCCCGGATTTGCAGGCTCTTCGGCTTACTATCTGAGATATATGGATCCTCACAATACCGAAGCTCTGGTATCGAAGGAAGCCAACGAATACTGGCGAAATGTCGATTTGTATATCGGTGGAACGGAGCATGCTACCGGACATCTGATATACTCGCGTTTCTGGAACAAGTTTCTCTACGACATCGGAGTGGCGGTCGAACAGGAACCGTTTCAAAAATTGATAAATCAGGGAATGATTCAGGGCTGCTCGAATTTTATTTACCGGGTAAAAGGCACAAACACTTTTGTCTCATACGGATTGAAGGACAGTTACGACACAACCGAACTGCATGTGGATGTCAATATTGTTAATAATAATATTCTGGATACCAAACGGTTCAAACTCTGGCGACCGGAGTACGAAACCGCCGAATTTATTCTCGAAGACAATGAATACCGTTGCGGGTCGGCTGTGGAGAAAATGTCGAAATCGCTGTATAACGTTGTCAATCCCGATGATATCGTCGTCATGTACGGGGCGGATACGCTGCGTTTATACGAAATGTTTCTCGGACCGCTGGAACAGTCAAAGCCATGGGATACAAAAGGTATCGACGGGGTACACAGATTTTTGCGCAAGTTTTGGCGTCTGTTCCACCACGGCGATGATTTTTATGTAACCGACGAACCGGCAACAAAAGAGGAGTTGAAAGTTTTGCACAAAACGATAAAAAAAGTGCAGTCCGACATCGAGTCGTTTTCGTTCAACACCGCCGTCAGCGCTTTCATGATTTGTGTAAACGAACTTATTGATTTAAAATGCAATAAAAAAGCAATTCTCGAACCTCTGACAGTAATTTTATCGCCGTTTGCACCTCATATGGCGGAAGAACTGTGGCATCTGCTCGGAGGGAGGACAAGCGTGCTAAGAGCCTCGTTTCCCGAATATGACGAAAGTTTTCTTGTCGAAAATTCGTTTGAATATCCGATTTCGTTCAACGGAAAAACCCGTTTCAAAATGGAATTGCCTTTGGACGCGGACATTGACCGGATTCGGGAGCAGGTGCTGGCAAATCCACAGACTCTGAAGTTTACGGACGGCAAAGAGCCGAAAAAAGTAATCGTTGTTAAAGGTAAGATTGTAAATATAGTGATTTAAATGACGGACAGACGATTGATTTGTCGGCATACGACGGTATTATGCACATGAAACGATACATATTCATTGCTTTGGGCTTGTTCCCTGCAATATGTTTAAACGGACAGGATCTTTCCGTTCCCGACTTCGGTTCGTTGAGCGTAGACCCTGCGACGGGCAAGGTTGTGTTGAAATGGAGAACTCCCGATGCGTCGGAAAATGTTCTTTCTCACGAAATTTCGCGCAAACCGTATACCTCCGGCAATTATTTCTTCGATAATATTGCCACCGTTCTCATGCCCGATACGGTTTACACGGAAACGGTTCCCGATTTGGATGTGCAGCAGCAGGGTTACAGGATATGCAGCAAAAACAGTCTGAATACTTCTCCGATAACGGACATGCACATAACAATGCGGTTTTCGGGAGGTTACAGTCAGTGTACAAACTCAATCAGCCTTCGATGGACGGAATATCGAAGATTTGCGATAGACCAGAACAACGGACAAATAGACCTTCAGAATCTGCCGGCAAAAACGTTTAACGACGCCATCGAATACGAAGTCTGGGGACACCACGGAAGCAGTTTCGACATATCCGCAGCCGAAAAACTTTCGGATAAAAGCCGGCAAAATACGGATGTCGCGCTCGAAAATCTGACGACGAATACAACTTATTTCCTGTTTGTCAAGGCACTCCTGCCGAACGGAGACACCGCCACCTCGCACAGAATCGACATATCCACAAGCGGCAAGCATTTTCCCGATGTGATGAACATCGACACCGTAACGAGCGAAATGGGAATGATAAACCTGTATATCAATCTGGATAAAACTACCGATATCGACACTTTTGCAATTTATCGCGCCGATACCAGAATACCCCTGGAATGGTTTTATTCGGCGGCGGATGTGCCGGCAAAATTCACCGACAAATCGGCTTCGATAGGTCAGGTTTACAATTATAATCTCGTCGGCTTTCTGTGCGGTCAGCCAATGCTGAAAAGCGACACGGTGAGCAATATATTACTGTATGCTACCCCGTTAAATCTGAATGCGGAAATACGGTGGACGGCGTTTTTCAACGAATCGAACACGCCCGTTTACACTCTCCACAGAACATCTCCGTCGGCACTGACCGTCGATCCGGGCAATTCGCTCTATTTTTTAGACCAGTCGACGCACGAATATGTATGCTACGGTCCGAAACAATTCTGTTATGTAATGACCGCCCAAACCGGCAAATCACATGCTCGCTCCGAAGAATCCTGCGTGTCGTTAAATTCGATGATAACAATGCCCGAAGCAATCGACCCGATGTCGGACATATCCGCGACAAAAAACTGTAACTGCAACACCGACTGTATAAACTACAGACGTCTGTTCGGACCCGTAATGGACTTGAACAATGACGCCTACAAACTCGAAATGGAAATTTTCGACAGGTCGGGAGTTCGTCTGTTTTCATCCGAAAAGAATTTCGGCGAGCCGCTGCAAAAGACATACCATTACTGGGACGGCAAATACAGGGGCAGGTATGTCAAACCCGGAGTATATGTCTATTATGTTAAAGTGGAATTTTCGGAAGGTGCTCCCGTAACAATGCGAGGAAGCGTAACCGTCGTAATGCAAAATTCAAATGCCAATTAATGAAATACAAGTGATGAAAGCTATTTTTCCGGGGTCTTTCGACCCGTTCACCGTGGGACATGAAGCGATGGTACAGCGTTCGCTGAAACTGTTCGACGAAATTATTGTGGCTGTGGGTCATAACAGCGAAAAAAAATATATGTTCGACATCGAAACGCGAGTCTCGATTATTGAGACGGTATTTAAAAACAGTCCCGAAGTAAAAGTCATTCCCTATGCCGGACTGACCGTGGATTTATGCCGGTCTTTAAACATCTATTTCCTGATAAGAGGCTTGCGCACATCGTCCGACTTTGAGTTTGAACGGGCTGTCGGGCAGATTAACAAACAGCTGGAGCCACGCATAGAAACCGTATTCATGCTTATCGCTCCCGAACATTCGGCGGTCAGCTCGTCCATCGTCAGAGACATTTTAATAAACAACGGGGATGCGTCGCTGTTTTTGCCTGTAAATCTTGACTTGAAAGAGATTATCGGGACAAATGGAGGCTGTCTCGAAAGCAATTCGGCACGCAGATGACGCGGATTTAAGGGATTTACGCAGATTTTATTTATCTGCGCAAATCCTTATAATCCGCGTCATCTGCGTATTCTTGACAGCAGCGCATAGCTTATCAGGAACATTGCGAGACCTGCGAGCGTTGCCAGGATGATGCTGCCTGTTATGTATTGAACCATCATGTTGCCGACACTCCGGAGGGATACGGCGCTGCTGAAATCGATTATCTCCTCGGTGTGCAGGACAAGACTTCCGAACCAGAGACTTCCGAATATAATCGGCGGCATCATCGGCGGGATGCTGATATTCGAAGCGAACAGTACAAGCGTTCTGTTCAGTTTCAGTACGACGGCAAGAGCAAAAGCCGTAATCATCTGAAAGCCCCATATCGGCATGATGCCCATAAAAACCCCGAATGCAAGACTTTTCGCTTTTTTCAGATTGCTTTCTTCCGGATTGAGCAGCAATTCCTTCCACGTTTTATTCTTCATCTTCAGAAAAAGCAGACGGGGGAGAAACCACAGGTATGCGAGTGTAACCAGAACGCTGTTCAGTATGCTGATTCTCAAAAAGTCGATACCGGGTCGAAAATGCGAAACTCTCTTTTCTTCGGGCAAATACGTTACCGGAATACTGACTTCCCGCACCGGAATATTGTCCCATGCCAGACGGACAATCGACTCGATTTCAAATTCAAAACGTGCGGTAAACAAATGCTTTTTCATCAGGGGTTTCAGGGGATACAGTCTGAATCCGCTTTGAGTGTCTCCGCATTTTGTCCATGTTTCGACCCAAAACCAGAAGTTGGAAAATTTCCTGCCGAATGTGCTCTTTGCCGGCACATTGCCGATTACGGTACTTCTGTTGCCGATTATGACGGCTTCGCCCGTTTCGTTCAGTTTTTCGACAAACAGGCAGATGTTTTCCGGGTTATGCTGCCCGTCGGAATCCAAAGTAACGGCATACGCAAATCCCGCCCTGCAGGCTTCGGCGAAACCCTGTCGCAACGCAAAACCCTTGCCCCTGTTGCCGGGCAGGGATACAACCGTTATTTCCGGCACATAACTGCTTAAAATCTCTGCCGTTCCGTCGGTCGAGCCGTCATTAACCACAATAAGACGAAATCCCTGCGACAGAGTTTTTTCTATCGTCTCCGCCAGCGAACCGCCGTTATTATATGTAGGAACAACTATGCAAATATCCGTTCTGTCCATTGCGGTCAAATCAGTATTTATCAATGCTGTAAATATCCGACAGTTTTTTCCTTGTTTTTTCCCTCAATTCCCCCGCTCTGTATCCGACGGTAATAAGCAGCGGGATTCTCCGTGAAGACGGTACGCCCAGCAATGCTTTGGTTTTCTTCTCGTTGAACCAGCCGATCATGCAGGTGCCAAGTCCAAGATCACGGGCTTTCAGGCAAAAATGATATGCCACTATTCCCGTATCTATCAATGTATATTCCTTTCCCTGCAGGACACTGCCCACTTTCGATGTGAAATTCGGCTTTTCGAGCACTAATGCGACAATGGCGGGGGCATCGATACAAAACCTGTTCATACCCATACTCGCGGCATAATCGCCTGTCTTAGTCCTGAGTTCGTCGTTTTTGACTACAATAAATTTCCACGGCTGCGCATTGCACGCCGAAGGAGCCAGTCGCGCGGAAGCGATGCATTCCATCAGTTTTTCATCTTCGACTGCCCTGCTCGTGTCGTATCTGCGGTCGCTCTGACGTTCCATAATCAATTCATCAAAATTCATATAAATACAATATTTAATAGTATACAATATTTCTGACCGTAATCACTTCGGGCTGACCGTCGGTAACCGAGACCTGCTGAGTCCAGTTTCCGTACCCGTCGTATTTGTATCCGTACCCGTACTTTGCCAGAAGTTCACCGCTGTCGGAGAATATCGAATATTCGAGTTCATTGTCGTATTCGTCATAAACGTATTTTTCATACTGAACGAGATCGTCCTGACCGTCATAGAATTTGGAGAGAATCAGACGTCCGTTGCCGTCATATTCGCCGCTCCATTTTTCGATAATCCGAACGGCATCGACACGGCTGACGGACAATACCGGCAGATTGTTCCTGAAATGAGTTTCCCGCTCGAAATCGGCATGTTCGTTTTCGGTATGAATTTTTTCGATTACGGTATTTTTATCAGGATATTCCGTAATAACGGATTCAAACAGATGCTTTTCGCTGTCGTAAAAATGTCTTTCCGC
>JAISSE010000015.1 GCA_031273285.1 Prevotellaceae bacterium | reverse complement strand
CGGCTGCACCGCCCATGCCGACTGCATGAACAGCAACAATCCCGCCAGTAAAATCAATTTTCGCGTTTTGAACACGCCTTTTGTCCTAATTTTCAATAAATACATACTTATATAATTTATACATTTTCGACGACAAAAGTACAGGCGGCATATTACAGTCGTGGTAAGGGAATGTTAATAAATTGTTAAGAACGGGAAAACACATAATGTCTGAGAGTTGAAATGGTCAATTACGAATTAACAATTACGAGTTGAGAGTTATTTTCCACTCTCAACTCTCAACTAAAAAAACTCTCAACTCTCAACTAAAAAGTCAGGGACGGAATGTGAATAAATGTCCCGTTAGACTGTCAGCGGTGTGGTTTTTTGTTACGGCAATCGGAACCGAGCGGTTACGGCAGTCGGAACCGAGCGGTTACGGCGGTCGGAAATGTTTATCGAAATAAAATGTTAAAAAAAGGGGGTATTCGGGTTTTCTTTCGTTTGGGCTAAATTTTTTTCTGAGGTGCTATGGATGGAGGTCCAACTACGTTCCCTTCGTTCGACGTAACGACAGCCCGAAGGGCTTGATTTCCATAACCGCAGGTCATCGACCTGCGGAACGGGCATCCGACCGTTCTCTGCCTGCAAGGCAGGACTTTGATGGTTCAGTCCTGCCTTTCAGGCAGAAGTATAGCGCTGTATATTCCGCAGGTCGCGACCTGCGGTTATGGAAATCAAGCCCTTCGGACTATCGGAAGGGAACTCAATCTATGCACCTCAAAATAAGATTCAGCTTTCGTTTGACTGTGTCGTATCCTAAAGAAATTATTTGAACGCAACGGGCGCAAAGTGTGGCGCAAAGTTCACAAAGAAAATGCTTTGCGCCCCCTACGGATGCTTTGCGCTCTTTGCGTTAAAATAACAATATCCCCCCTGAAATTAAAATTCCTGCAAGCCGATTATCCGCTGTATATCTGCAATTTCTTTTCGGACGACAATTCATTTCCCGGATACCTGTTTAGATATTCAGCCGAAAAACATTACTTTTGCAGTTGTAAAAAAGCATTAATTGGAAGGTATGTTATGCAGTATAAACTTTGCGAGATTGCCGATATAGTCGGAGGAACATGTGTCGGGAACGACGTTGTAATCAATCACGTTTTTGTCGATAGCCGTAATTGTATTCACAGTACGGAGACGGCGCTTTTTGTTGCCCTCAGGGGCGAACGGCACGACGGACATGATTATGTGGAAGAACTTTATGCGAAAGGTATCCGTAATTTTATCGTCAACAAAACTTTTCCCGCCGAAAATGTTGCAGGCGGCAATATTGTTTTTGTGGACGATACTCTGGCGGCAATTCGGGCTGTCGCTGCAAATTACAGGGACACATTCGCTTTCCCCGTGCTGGGAATAACCGGAAGCAACGGCAAAACCTGCGTCAAGGAATGGATATATCAGATCTTCCGTAATGTGAAAACAGTCAGCCGCAGCCCCAAAAGTTACAATTCGCAGATCGGAGTTCCGCTGTCGGTGTTGATGGCAGACAGCGCTTCCGACCTTGGAATCTTTGAAGCCGGTATTTCGTTACCCGGCGAAATGGCGCGGCTGGAACGGATTTTACATCCCGACAAGGGAATATTTACAAATATCGGTGATGCTCATCAGGAGAATTTTGCGGACATCGAACGGAAAATCGTCGAAAAGCTCCGGCTGTTCAAAAAATCGAAACTGTTGATATACTGTTCGGATTATACCGCTCTGCACAAGGTTATTTCGGAATCGGAACACGGATATTCCACATTTGTCTGGGGAAACGGAGACGGATGCGATTTGAAGATACTGAGCAAAACGGGTATGCCGAATAAAACCGTTATTAAAACAGCAGTAAACAACAGTGTGTTAGGAGATAAAATCGGACGGGAACAGGAATTTGCAATCCCTTTTTCCGATTTGGCTTCGGTGGAAAATGCCATGCACTGCATCGCTTTTGCATTGTCGGAAGGGCTTGACATCAATCTGTTAAAAACAGGTCTGGCGAATATCGCTCCGGTCGCCATGCGTCTGGAACTGAAAGAAGGCATCAACAAATGCACGATAATCAACGACTCGTATAATTCGGACGTTAATTCGCTCACAATTGCGCTGAATTTTCTGGACGGATTGACCCTGTACGGGAAGAAGACTTTGATTCTGTCCGACATCATGCAGAGCGAATCGGACGAAAAAAAGCTCTACCGGCAGGTATCTCAACTGCTTCGGTCGAGAGGAATAAGCCGGTTTATCGGAATAGGAGAGGCGCTGGAACGTAATTCGGGTTATTTTATCGCAAACTCGAATATCCCCGACTGCAAATTTTATCGCGATACGGACAGGTTTCTGCAACACTGCAATAAAGCCGGTTTCAACAATGAAGCCGTTCTTCTGAAGGGCGGACGGCAGTTTCGTTTCGAGAAAATATCGCGTTTACTCGAAATTCAGGTGCATCAGACCGTTCTGGAAATCAATATGAATGCACTGGTTGATAATCTGAACTATTTCAGGTCGAAACTGAACGGCGGAGTAAAGCTGATGGCGATGGTCAAGGCTTCGTCCTACGGTCTCGGCTCTACGGAGATAGCGGCGCTGCTGCAGTATCACAGAGTGGATTATCTGGCGGTGGCATACACCGACGAGGGCGTCAATCTTAGGGAAGCGGGTATCACAATGCCGATTGTTGTCCTGAACACCGAACCGGACAATTTCGATATTATGATTGATTACCGGCTGGAACCGGAAATCTACAGCATCAACTCGCTGGTTACTTTTTTGAAAACCGCTTCCGGCATGGGCATATCCGACTATCCGGTACATATAAAAGTCGATACGGGGATGCACAGGCTCGGTTTTGTCGAAAACGATTTGCCCGAACTGTGCAGCATCCTGAAAAACAGACAGGAAATCAGAGTGGCATCCGTGTTTTCCCATCTTGCCGCATCCGACGAAAGCAAACACGACAAATTTACCGCGTCGCAAATCGAAAAATTCGAGAAATTCCGTAACGCGATAAAGAAAGAGATCGAATATTCTTTTATCGGACACATACTCAATTCGTCGGGCATAGAACGTTTTCCCGAAGCGCAGTTCGATATGGTGAGGCTGGGGATAGGACTTTACGGGATTGGAATCGGGACAGACAGCAAATATCCTGCCTGTGTCGGAACTCTCAGCAGCGCTATTGTGCAAATCAAACGGATTGACGCAGGCGAGACTGTCGGTTACGGCAGGCACGGGAAGGCAGCCGTCCCGACGACAATAGCTACCGTCCCGATAGGATACGCCGACGGTCTGAACAGAAAACTCGGCAACGGAAAAGGATATTTCACGGTGAACGGAAAACCCGCTCCGATTATCGGCAATATCTGTATGGATGCCTGCATGATAGATATAACGGGTATCGACGCCGAAGAGGGCGACAGGGTTATTGTGATGGGCGACGTTCCTTCCGTGTCCGAAATAGCAGAGGCAACAGGCACAATACCTTACGAGGTGTTGACAGGCATTTCGCAGCGGGTGAAACGGGTGTATGTTTCCGACTGATTACGGTTGTTTTTCGTCGGGATTCATTCTTTTCGGCACACAGATGAAGCGGATTTTAAGGATTTGAGCAGATTATTATTAACGATTCCCCAAACACAAAAAATTTAACATTTTTTTAAAAAAAATTTGTTTTGTGAAATTTTTATTATATTTGCAGTCGAACTTTGAATCAATTGATTCTCTTTAAATAATTGAATATGTGTATTGAGCACTTGACATACGGTAGCAATATTTCCTCAATATCCGGCATTTTTTGTTTGGATAATTTGGATAAGTTGTGTATTATGTTAGAGAGAGAGAGAGAGAGAGAGAGAGAGAGAGAGAGAGAGAGAGACGCGCGCGAAGTTAACAGAATAAGTTGGATTCGCAACAAATTCTCATTACAGACATTTACTTTTCATCATAGTAACACAGAAAAGAATATTATTGTATATTTGCACCGCAATAATGCTGCAGAAGTGAGCCTTATAAGGTGTGCTGACCTTGCGGTGAAATTCTTTTTTACATATACTTGCCGACGATTTACAACATCGAAAATGCGGACAATATTATCGATATTATTGCCGATAATATCAACATTATTACCGGTATTATCGATACTGCGACCGATAATATCGATACTGCGACAAATAATATCGATACTGCGACAAATAATATCGATACTGCGACCGATAATATCGATATTCCGACAAATAATATCGATACTGCGACCGATAATATCGATACTGCGACAAATAATATCGATACTGCGACAAATAATATCGATATTCCGACCGATAATATCGAAGTTGCGGGAAACAATATCAAGTACCGCCGACCTCCGTACACTGTGGAATCTTGATTTCACACGGATGGATACGGAATTGTTGCCGAAAAAAGACGAATGGGCGACCGCGTGGGACGCCTGTCCGAATCCGGTAACGCGAACTTCTCCGATTATTTTTACAGAATTGACAATCCTGCATAGATTAGCCGTGGAGACGCGGCATGCCGCGTCTCCACAATGCAGACAATGCCGCGGCGAAGGCGGGTAAATGCAATCAACCCGGTCGGGATTCACCCAGCGCAGATTGGAAAAAAATCCGAAGGATTTTTTATTTAGTGAAATTAGAAAAAAATTTGTGCTAATTCGTGAACAAAATTCGTGTGATTCGTGTATTTGGTGGATTAAAAAAATGTGGAGTAGAAGTATCAAAACAATAGAAGAAAATGAGCTTATCTGAACAGATTATCTTTAAAACTCGCATTTTTATGTGTCGTGTTCCTGGGGACAGCCTGTGGAGCAGCGGCGCAATCCGGCTTGACCGCCGTTAACGATACGCTTAGAACAGGTCCTTTACAAACAGTGAAGA
>JAISSE010000061.1 GCA_031273285.1 Prevotellaceae bacterium | reverse complement strand
GCGCCGCGTCTCTGTGGCTTTTGATTAATTTTGTCGCATGCTTATTCCGTTTCGCAAACCACTCTGAATCCTATCCTGATACAGTCCGACAGCCACCAGATGCTTTGCGGCGACTGCGGGTCGGTTTTCAGCCATTCTTTCGTGCGGGAATAATCTCTGCTTGCGGCACGCACATCTTTGGCGTCCGACACGAACGACCCGCCCCGTACTACATGTTCCTCACCGCTTTCCGGACCTGTGGGGTCTGTTACCTTGTCGGATGTTTCGGAATATGCCGATTCGGAGTACCAGTCGGAACAGTATTCCATCACGTTTCCAAGCATATTTTTGAGACCGAAAGGATTGGGCGCCACTTTATCCGCATACTGCGTGCGACCGCCCGAATTTTCGGCATATATTACGTATGTGTTAATCACGGCGGTATCTACCCCGAAGATGCTGTTCCACCATCTGTCGCGCGTAAATTTTTTCGGGTTTCCTCCGAAGAAATAAGGCGTGGTCGTGTTGCCTCTGGCAGCGTACTCCCATTCCGCTTCGGTAGGCAGACGATATTTTTTTCCCGTCTTGATTGACAGCCACAGGCAATATGTTTGCGCGGCATAATGCGACATTGTGATAGCCGGACTTTGCCCGAACCCCCACCCCTGGTCTACCTGTCCGTAAAAAGGCGTTGGTCCGCTGACTCCGTCAACGGCATTCCGATTCCTTTCCATTATCACTCTGGGGTCGATACGTCCTTCCGAGCGCGTTTCTCTGAAAAATGCTTCGTAATCGTTCCATACAACCTCTATTTCGCTCATATAAAACGGACTTACGGTAACGTCGCGCACAGGACCCTCGTCATCGTTTCTGTACGGTTCGTTTGCGGGACTGCCCATTTTGAATGTCCCGCCCGGAATGGCAACCATATTGAAAGCCACTGATGTACCCGGCACTTTTTCGGTGAAATTTTCAAATCCGGTTAATTTTGTTGCCGAATCATATATTTCGCTTGGTTTGCTGTCCGCAAAACCGAACAAATCATTGCTTTTGTGCGAATAATCGGGGTTATAATGACCTGCGTCAAGATGACAGCTGATACACTGCAAATCCAGTTTCTCTTTATTCTCCTCGTAATGAAGATGTGCCACGGCGCCGTCGCTCGAAAGACCGGTTGTAAACAGATTTTCGTGACATTTTTCGCAGGATTCGTTAGGAACGATTTTGACCGCGTGTTCCAGACGGCTTTTCTGCTGCCAGTCGAATGAGGCACTGTCTTTCGTATAGTACGACCATATGTCTTTCATGCCCATTGTCCCTTTTGCAAGCAAGTGTTTAAAAGTGCCTTTGGGAGGCAGATGACAATCAACGCAATGAACCACTACTCCGCTTTTTGTGTTGTGGTGCGACGATTGTTGCCACGATTCGTCGGCATCCGGATGAATATGGCACGACATGCAATAATCATCGGTAGATGTGTAGTCAAGGAATTTGTTGCTCAAAAACATCGACAAAATACCAAGAATCAATCCCAAAACAAAATACAGGCGAATTTTTCGCTTTCTGTTTTTCTTTTCTTTCCTGTCAGGCGCCATTCCGAAATTTGATATTCGATAATTAATTCATCAAGTGTTCATTGCCCCGCAAACATTAATCACCTGTCCGCTGACATACGAAGACAAATCGGATGCAAGGAACAAAGTTACTCCCGCAACATCGTCGGGAGTGCCGCCTCTGCGGAGAGGGATTTTATCAATCCACGATTTCCGGATTTCTTCGGGCAAAGCGGTTGTCATTTCGGTTTCGATAAATCCGGGAGCTATTGCGTTACAGCGTATTCCGCGAACGCCGAATTCTTTGGCAACCGATTTTGTGAAACCGATAATGCCGGCTTTCGACGCTGCATAGTTTGCCTGATTGGTATTGCCCGACACGCCTACAACCGAACTCATATTGATTATGCTTCCGCCCGCCTGTTTCCACATGACGGGCTGTACGGCTTTGGTGAAATTGAACACGGATTTGAGATTTACGGCAATCACCGCGTCCCACTGTGCTTCCGTCATGCGTTTCACCGCTCCGTCCTTCGTGATGCCGGCATTATTTACCAGAATATCCAGACGTTCGAAGTCTTTTGTTATTTCTCCCACAACAGTCTGTGTTTCTTCGAAATTGGCAGCATTGGAAGCATAGCCTTTTGCCTTAACTCCATTTGCCTGCAATTCTTTTTCCAGTTGTTCCGTCGCTTCGGACAGGGCAAGGTCGGTGAATGCGATATTTGCGCCTTCTTTTGCCAATCTCAGCGCAATAGCTTTGCCGATGCCTCTTGCAGCCCCTGTTATCAATGCTGTTTTACCCGCTAATAATTTCATTTTTAATCTGTTTTGTTATCAATTACAATTCTATTTTTGTGCAAATTTACAAAAAAATCATACAATCACAATTTACGCGTTTATATCAAACCTTTTTCTTTTAATTGTGCTTCGAGCGCACGAAAACTTCTTAACTTATTTTGAAGCAATTCCGCTTTGGTTTTAGGAAAGAACTCCGGGTCTACCGGGTGTGTTGCAACTGGTTCCGTACTTTTCTCAATTACTTTCCTTTCAATAACAATTTCATCACCTGTTTTCAGGTCTTCCGTATAGTACCACACATGATGAACTTCGGTATCTTCCACTGATCCGGCAATACGAAAAAACAACTCTCCACGAATTTTCTCAACCATAACGTCCACGATCATTGCTTCATTCAAGGCAACTCTTACAATTTTATCCCTGAATTTCACTTCTACTCCTTTTTTCATAATACTCCCTCCTCTTCCAACTCTTTTTTCATCATGAAGTAATATTCTATAAGTTCCTTGTTTAAGTCGGGATAAGAAACTTCAACCGGTTCGGAGGTTTGTTCCACATCAACAATCTTAATGCTTATGTACTCCACATCTTCTATTTCTCCACTAAACCACTTCAGACGCTTACCACCATCCAAACCGCTAATGCTAAGCCACTCGGAATTATTATCTTTCGCTATTCCCACGTTGTTGCAATAGGAGATAATCACAGGCAACACGCCCTTATTGCCTATCGACGCGACTATTACTTTATCTCTAAAACGCACTTCAAATCCCGTCATTGCAGTAATTCCTTATCAATGCTGTTACCCGCTAATAGTTTCATTTTTAATCTGTTTTGTTATAAATTACTATTCTGTTTGCTTTGCAAATTTACAAAAAAATCATACAATCACAATTTATGACTCATAATTATTTGAATGTAAATAAAAAATTCATCCCGAAATTCCAGAGTGTTACAATGCCGATGGCAAAAACTTTCGCAAGATAAAAATTCCATTTCAGTTTATCCGAAAAGATATACACAATGAGATTGTTCAGCGCAAGCCCGAAAACGGCAAAGCCTACAAACGAAAAATATTCGGTAACGATTTGCGCACGATGGCTTTCGAATGTCCAGATACGGTTTAACATATAGTTGGAAGAAGCCGCCAGAATAAAGCCGCAACTGTTTGCAACGTATTTATTTACCCTCAATTTTTCTTTCAGCAGCCAGGTCGTTCCGAAATCGATAACCATTCCGGAAAATCCAACCGCACAAAATTTTAAAAACTTCAAAACAAAAGGCATCTTAAACATTTTTTTCAAATTTCATGTATGTGAATTTACTGTTTTGGGCATAACAGATTGTGTTGTCGAGCGATAAGGCAAACCGGCAATCGTTTGTATCCAGATTAGGAACAACGGTTTTCAAAACGCCCTTTATTTTCGTATGCGCCGGAAGCGTCGGAATTTCCCGAAGCAGACTGCAATCCTCAAACTCAAATTTCTTTGTATCCGTAAGATACACGGCTTTCCAACTCACCGGAAATTCCGGATGACGGAAATCCACGGCAAAATCGGTATTGTTGACTATTTCGAATGTAACATGCAATGTATCCCGCATATGTATATTCCCGTCCGGTAATTCGTAGCTGATTTCCAGCCTGTTTACCGACTGAAAATTCGCAGTTTTGCAGGCATGGAATTTTACCCCGTCCACATTGTATTCCTGTGATTTACCCGGTATTGCTGCACAAACAAGCGCCGGTTTTCCCTGATAGTCCAGCTCTTTTCGCAAAATATCGAATTGCGTTCGGCGAGTGTTTACCGCGCTCAACACGGTCGATTCCTTTCCCGTGAAAAAATGATAGTTCGAGGGATTCTGAAACGAACCGGTAAATATCACGGGCAGCTCTCCCGCAACGGTTTCAATGGCTTTGAACCTTTTGTCTTTCCCGTAAAAATCAAGACGTTCGGGCAAAACGTCGGAAACAAGCAATATCCTTGCAAGAAAAACCAGGGCAACGGAAGGCAGTACACAGTATTTTACATATTTCATCAATTTTTTATTCAGGAGTGAATATCTGTAAATCAGTACAATCATCGGAATTGTACTGACAACTGTCCAATGCGGTTCGACATGTCCTCTGAAAGTCATTGCCCAGAAAAACAGGATAAACCCGCCGGCAAGAAAATACAATCCTCTGTCGAATACCTCTTTGGGCTTGTATTTTATGAATATGTAAACTGCTGCGGCAAATGTAAACGGATTAAAAACAGCCAGTTGATTCGGAAGATATTCGAAAAAATAGCTCCACCTGAAATTTCTGCTTCTGTCGCTCAAATGATATTTGAAACTTGGGAAATCCGTAGCTATCTGCCAATAAATATGAGGGATAAGCAATACAATCGCAAAAAGTCCGGCAAGCCAAAACTTATAGCGCGTCAACAGTCGCAGATTGGACAGCAGGATGAATCCGATGACCGGAACCGCGTGATATTTACTGTAAATCATCCCCGACATGGCAACGGCAAGCAGACAGGTGTTTCCCCACGATTCGCGTTGAAGAAATTTTTTGTAACCGATTAAAAATAACGCCGTAAAGAAAAGAAACGGGACATCCGGAGTCGTGATGAATCCGTATGCCTGAAACATTATTACCGAACTCGAAATAACCGCAAACAGAGCGATTTTCCTCGTATCCGCCGATTTTTCGTCAATCAGCTTCCAAATGAGAACGAGCGTACAAAGCTGTAGCACAACGGTAACAAACCGCACCGCCAAATTACCCGAAAACAGCAGCTTGGAGATGTATATCATCAAAGCGACCATCGGCGGATGGTCAAAATAACCCCACGCAAGGTTTTCTCCGTATACGAAATAATACGCTTCATCGCTAAGTATCTCCGTAAAAACAGATTGAACCAAATTCAGTATACTCCATATTATCAAAAAGTATAAAAAAAATCTTTTCCGGTTTATTGCGAAAACAAACTGTTTTATCTCACGCATAAATTTTCAATCGACCAAGTCAATAATTTTTTTTCGGCGCAAAAGTACAAAAGTATTTTCAAATATAACAATAAAAAATTTCCTCTGCGCGACAATTACACTGCAAATATCTGTATTTCAATCCGAAAAAACAGACGTTCATGCGTTCTGCCGTTTGCTATTGAGTTAGAATATCTTTCAGACTCACTTTTTGTTTCCTGATTTTCAACTTGTCAAGCTCCATTTTACTCTCATTTCCCGTAAGAATATGTATTAAAGGATGATCTTTGATAAATTCCGCATGGAACCTGTTGATTGATTCCATGTTAAACAGGTTGAGACTGTCATAATGTATTTTACGCAAATCTTCGGTGTATCCCTGTTTAATTAAAGAATATCCGTAAGAAGGTATCTCTCTGAATGCAGGTCTTGAGGTATTTATCGATTCCTTGAAAGCATTTTTCATCATATCGAGCAATTCCGGTTTTTGAGGGAGATGTTTTACCAGACTGTCCACAAGCGCAACTGCTTCCGCGGTTTTATCCGCCTGCGTCGATAACTGTCCGTACAGAAACCCTTTAAATCCTGCAAATTGCCTGTTCGGGAACGAATATGTTGCCGAAGCGGAGTATGATAATGAGCGTAACTCTCTTATTTCGTGGAACATTATCGAAGACATCCCTGTACCGAAATACCGGTTGAAGAATGTGGAGGTCATAATATCGTTCATATTCCCCGGTTTGCCCGGAACATAAAACAGAGTATATGTCTGATTTGCTTTTTTATAGTCGTACAGCGAAATCAAATCGGAATCGTAGTTTTTGATTTCAAAAAACGTGCTGTCGGCAGGTTGCACCTTATCCGGAAACTTAATCCTGTCCGAAATAATTTTCTTTACTTCGTCGAAAGGAATTTTACCCACATAAGTAATTGTTGTTTCGTGATTTAATGCGTTACGGAAAGAGTTGAGTATGTCTTCCGATTTCAGTTTTTTCACATCTTTCAGCGACACGCGATTTATATGGGTAGAATGTTCTCCCATAAGTACATAGTTGAAATGCGCTCCCGCCAGAACGGAATGGTCTTTCCGCTCCATTTTGTTGCGCTCCCTGATGCTTTGGTACGTTTTTGACATTTGTTTGTCGTCGGGTTTGATATTCCGGAGATAATCGTTTACCAGCGCCATGGTTTCGTCAAAATGTTTGTCGAAGCCCTCAACCTCAAAAGAGACAGAGGTTCTGCCCGATGTGATTGAATATGATGCGCCGAGCTTCTGCATCGCCGTACGAAATTCGCCGACCGTTGCGGATTCGGTGCCCAACTCGTTGAAATGCTCCGGAATCAGTTCGGTAAGTTTGTCCCTGTTTTTTCCGTAACCGAATTTCATTGTAAGCGTAAATATGTTGTTTACAGGATTATTGCCTGTTACCAGATGCACATTGTCCTGCAAGTCTCCATAACGGAAATCCCTGTCGAAATCGACAAACAAAGGTGTATAGGGCTTGTTTTCAAGTTTATCCAATTCGTCGGCAAAGACGGATTGTTTGTCGATATTTTTGGAAGGCAATGCCTTGTAGGGCGGTTT
>JAISSE010000023.1 GCA_031273285.1 Prevotellaceae bacterium | reverse complement strand
ATGATTCGCCCTCAGCAGCGCAAACAGAAGCAGTTGAGAGAAATGAGAAAAACCCTGGGCAAAGGAGATAAAATAATCACTCAGGGAGGAATATTCGGCACGATTGTGGAGGTCAAAGACGAATATTTTCTTGTGGAAATCGACAGTAACGTGAAAATACGGGTGGTGAAAGACCTTGTTTTTAAGGATGCTACGGAACTGCAACACCAGAAATAAATAAACTATGGAGGAACGGAAGATAATCGTGCACAGGTATCCCGTGAGAAAATATCTTGTGTTCCTTTCTTTTTTGGCATTGACCGTTATGTTCTGGCTAATGAACAAATTGGCTCAGGATTATGATACGGTGCTGAAAATTTCGCCCAAACTCAAAAGTTCGCTGTCGGCTGTTTATTCCGATGCCGGAGATAATACTTTGTATGTTCAGGTACGGGCTTCCGGTTTCTTTATTCTGGGGAAAAAATTTTCCGACAACAACAGTTTTACCATTGATATTAAGGATTTTCCCGAAGGCAAGCATGAAACGGGCATGAAAATCGCTACGGTAAATTTGAAGGATAAAATCAGAGACGACTTCGATAAAAACGTCCTGATATTATCCATCGAACCGGATACCATTTCTTTCAAAATATCCGACCATGCCGTAAAAAAAGTGCCGGTTACGGGCGATTTCAGCCTGTCGTTCAAGAATGAATTTCGGCAGTATGCGCCGGTGCAATTTTTTCCGGACAGCGTCAGCATAGTCGGTTCGCGTGAACATATCGCCAAAATAGAATCAATGACCTTGTCTCCAAAGGAATACAAAAATGTCGATAAAACGGTGGAAGACATTTCGACCATCACCGCAAGTCCCGATATTTCCGTGAATCCGTCGAAAATCCGTTATAAAATCCCTGTGGAAAGATGTACGGAAGGGACTGTTTCCGTTGCCGTTAACGCTGTCAATGTGCCTAAAAACAGCAAGCTGGTGCTTTTACCCGCCAAAGTTGATATTAAATATGTCGTTCCGTTGAAAATTTATAACTCTGTATCGGTAAATGATTTTTTTGCCGAAGTGGATTTCGATGATACGAAAACGTCGTTGAACCGGCATATTAAAGTCAAAATTATAAGACATCATCCTTCGGTTTTCGACATGAAAGTAGAGCCTGCTTTTGTCGAATTTCTAATACAAAGATAATGAAGCTGAAAGAACATTCGACAATTTTGTTCAACAATTTTGTTTATGCCTCTCATGATGCTTAAAGTTGGACTTACCGGAGGAATCGGCAGCGGGAAAAGTATTGTCTGCAAAATCTTTTCCTTGTTGGGAATGCCTGTTTATCAGGCGGATATTGCCGCCAAGGAACTTTATGACACCAACGACAGATTGCGAAACGACCTGAAACTGCTTTTCGGCGAATCTTTGTACGATTTATCAGGAAAACTTGACCGACAGAAGCTCGCACGCATCATATTTACCGACAAAGAAAATCTGAAAAAAGTAAATGAACTGGTACACCCCGCAGTCAGAAGAGATTTTCTCGAATATGTCTCAGCCCTGCCCGAAACAACGCCTTATGTAATACACGAAGCGGCAATACTTTACGAGGCTAAAACGGAAGATATGTTCGATGTGGTTATCAATGTGTGGGCGCCGGAGAATATCAGAACGGAACGCGCACTGTCGCGCGGCGGCATGGATGAAGCCGCTATAAAACAGCGCATTGCATCCCAATGGTCGGACAAATTGAAAATCGAACTCTCGGACTATAACATAATAAACGACGACAAAACTCCGGTTCTTCCTCAAGTACTGCGTATTCACGAAGAATTAATATCTTTACACAACAAAAAAATCTGATAATTTTCGGTTTTTTCCGACGATTTATTTTTTTATTGCTATCTTTGCGCCGTTAATTACAACCGTATCGGTGTGTATTTAACGAAAGCAGAAATAATATTTAATTTTAAACAATATGGTTGTACTGAATCTATTAAAACAGGAATGGCTGAAAAGCAGACGCGCAAAGGCATTTTACAAAAATCTGACGGTTAACATTCTGTTAATATTGGCTGTACTGTATTTTGGCGCTATATTTCTGGTCGCAGGATTTATGCTGGGGTCAATACTGGAAGAACTCGTTACTCCGGCAAAGCCTACTCCAACGGTATTATTCAACATGGCAATGTTATACATGATGCTCGGCGGCATATTGATGAGACTGTTTATGCAGCAACTCGGCACAATAAACCTGTTATCCTATCAGACGCTGCCCATAAAACGCTCGACATTAGTCAACTTTTTGCTGCTCAAACCGCTGACATCTCCCTTGAATTATATGACGCTACTTGTTGTAATACCGTTTGCCGTCAGGTCGGTGAGCAATTACCATGACGGGGCGACAGCCTTTCGCTTTGTACTCAATATCGTTTTTATCATCTGGTTCAATTCGCTGCTCACTGCTTTTCTGAAGCGCAGATTCTCTTCCGATTTTAAGTTTTTTCTGGTGATAATAGCCATTGCGGCAGCGATTGTTGCTCTGGAAGCATTCCGTCTGTTTTCGCTCTCTGACGCTTCCGAATTGATTTTCGGATTTTTATTGAATCACTCATGGGGAAGCGTATTGGTGTTCCTGCTTCCTGCCGCTGCATTCGCCATAAATAAATGGTTTTTTGCACGCAACTATTATCCGGAACATTTTAACATAAAAATCGAAAAAAGCAATACCGCCGGTACGGCAGTGATGAATTTGTCGTTCTTCGACCGTTTCGGCTCCATAGGCGACTTTATTGCATTGGAATTAAAGTTGATACTGCGGCATAAGCGAACAAAGTCGATGCTGTATGTGTCACCGATTTTTCTACTCTACGGATTATTGTTCTATACTCAGGAAGAGTATAACAACTCGGCCGGCTTGTTGTTTTTTATTGCCCTGTTCAGTACGGGATTTCTGATGATGATGTACGGACAATGGATTATCAGCTGGGACAGCGCCTATTTCGACGGGCTGATGACCAAAAATATCCCGATACGCTCCTACATGACTGCCAATTATTATCTTTTGCTTGCGTTCAATGTGATTAGCTTTGTCCTCACAACGCCCTATTTTCTGTTCGGGACAAAAATAATACAGATGCACCTCGCCGCATTTCTCTTTAATGCGGGAGTAAATATTCCGGTATTTCTCTA
>JAISSE010000224.1 GCA_031273285.1 Prevotellaceae bacterium | reverse complement strand
AAATTAAAAAATATTTGTTTATATGAAGTACCTATATTTATTTTTAGCAGTTTTTTGCTTAGCCGGTTGCAACTCCGGAGGCAATCAACAAAATGCCGGCGATATTGAAATCTATCGTTTGGACAGGAGCAATCAACAGTTGTCATCAGCTTTGTTCGACAGTGTAAGTTTCGTAACATTGAAGGAAGATAATGAGTTCTTTTCCCGAATCGACAAACTGATTATACACGGGGAGTATATTTACATTCTGGATGTATGGAGTGTCAATTCGTTACTGGTTTTCGACAATACGGGCGCTTTTGTCCGAAAAATCGGCAACAGAGGCGACGGACCCGGAGAATATACGCGATTATATGATTTCGATGTGGATTTTTCGTTTATCTACCTGTATGATTATAATAAAATGCGTATGCTGAAATACGATTTACAGGGTAATTTCATAAATGAAACAGCAGTGCCGTTTTTTATGCAGGGGTTCAAAGTTCTGAAAAATCGGAAATATTTATGCGCTCCGGCAAACGGCAGCGACAAGTATCAGGTCGTTTGTACGGATTCGACATTTAAGATCGAAGCATCGTTTCTCCCGTTTGACAATGATAATTTTGCAGACAGCAAAAGAACAGATAACATTTTTCAGCAGTTCGGAGAAACAATTTCCTATAACAGATATATTTCCGATACCGTTTATTTATTTTCCACGGAGGGAAAACTTATAAACAGAGTGTTGTTCGACTTTGGAGACAAAACGGTACCGCACAGTTTGAGAACAAGTTTCGAGAACTTTTTTTCGGGGGACGATTATCTTTTTTATTGGGATACACCGGTTAAAATACACCGGTTTTGGATGGCATTTACGGAAGGCAAAGGGTTCCAAAAATCAACTTTTTTATATGATACGGACTCCGGCGAGCATTATTTTTACGAATGGAAACTGAAACCGGGGCAGCTTGATTTCACCGACATATACCGTCCCGTATTTGCAAACAGTCAGTATATAGTCGGATATATGGATTATCAGGTGTATAAATCTTTCAAAAACAAACCCGTTCTTGACGGTTCTGCCGTCTCAATACTGGAAGAGGGAGGATACGTATTGTGTTTCTATCATCTGAAACATTAATATTGGCTGTACTTATGACGTTATACGATACCGCCCGTCGATTTGCTTCCGGCTGTCCGGCACAGGGTTGGAAATAAGGTTTTCTTTTTACCGGAGAAGCGCATCCCGTCCCGTAATGCCGATACACACAGGACGCGGCATGTAGAGACGGGGCGTGCCCCGTCTCCGCGTATTCTGTCTACGCAATGTCGCTGAGGAGACGGGGCGCGCCCCGTCTCTACTAATCTACGCATGATTGAAAATCCTGTCAATCCTTTAATCATGGTTCAGACATTATTCACTGTTCGTTATTCACTGTTCACTGTTCACTATTCACTATTATCCGTCTTTTTATCCCCAAAAAAACGTCGAATACAAAAATTTGTTTACCTTTGTCCGAAATTTTATCGAAGCGAATATGAGCCGAAAAGTAAAAGTAAGATGTGTTAACACTGTAAAACCAAACCTGTTCAAGATACCATTCATTTTGTCCGTTTTCTTCTGTTGCGTTTCCGTATTCGGGCAGGACGATGTCCGGAAGATAGAAATCCGGGGGACGGTAACCGACGTCGAAACGGGCGAAACCCTTGCCGGAGCTTCGGTTTTCGTCAAAGGGACTTCGACCGGCGCGGTGTCCGACAATCACGGTCGCTACGTTCTGCATCCGGAGAAGGGCGACAGCATCATTTGCGCGGCATTTGTCGGTTACGAAACCATGGAAACGGTTGTCAGCGGCACGACTTCGCGGACGGTCGATTTCCGGCTTACGCCGAACATGCAGGAGCTTGACTCGGTAGTGGTATCCGCGCGCGACAGAAGCGCGAATGTTACCGGCGTCGTCATGGGCGTCGAACGGATGAACATTCGGGAGATACAGCGTTTGCCGGTACTGATGGGCGAAGTGGACGTGATCAAGGCGATTCAGCTCTTGCCCGGAGTGCAGTCGACAGCCGAAGGCGGATCGGGCTTCAGCGTTCGGGGAGGCTCTCCCGACCAGAATCTGATTCTGCTCGACCATACCACCGTCTATAACGCCTCTCACCTGCTGGGGTTCTTTTCGGTATTCAACAACGACGTGGTCAGCGGTCTGGAGCTGTTCAAGGGCGATTTGCCGCTGAAATACGGCGGACGGCTGTCGTCGCTGCTAAGCGTTGAAACCAAATCGGACAAGCCTCCGCACTTTCGGGGAACGGGCGGCGTCGGGCTGATATCCGCGCGGCTGATGCTCGAAGGCAATGCCGGCGAACGCACTTCGTGGCTGGTAGGAGGGCGGCGCAGTTATGCCGATATTTTCCTCGCCTTTGCGAAAGAAGAAGAGCTAAGACACTCATCCGTCTATTTCTACGACATGAATGCCAAGATTTCGCACCGCCTGTCGAAAAAGGACAAAATCGAGCTGAGCGGATACTACGGCAAGGACATGTTTTCGGCGGATATCGGCAAGTTTGACTACGGCAACGCGGCGGCATCGCTGATGTGGCGACATACGTTTTCCGACAAATGGTTTTCGCGAATCAGCCTTAATACCAGCAAATACGGCTACGGACTCGGCTCGTCCATAGAAGATATGGAAACGCACTGGGACGCCGGTATCGTTGATTTTGCATTCAATGCCGATTTCGACACGCGCATCGGTCGGCTGTGGAACATTAACTACGGAATTTCGAGCACACTGCACCGTTTTTCGCCCGGACACGTATCCATGAGCGGTTATCCCGACTACGAAGTTCGGGGCAGCAGCGCTCTGGAGCACGGCATCTATCTGTCGAACGAACAGAAACTGTCCGAAAAATTCAGCGTCCGTTACGGTCTCCGCTGGTCGATTTTCCAGAATGTCGGCAAAACAGTCATCTTTAACTATAATGACAGTCATAAGGTTGAAGATTCGACATTCTACGGCGGAGGGGTATATAACACATACGGACGGCTCGAACCGCGCATTGGCGGCGTGTTTCTTCTCGACGGCAGCTCGTCGGTGAAAGCCAACTATGCCCGCAACGTGCAGTTTATCCAGCTGGCTGAAAATTCCTCGGCGGGTTCTCCGATAAATATCTGGTTTCCCGCAAGCCCCAATATCCGTCCGCAGACGGTCGATATGTTTTCCGCAGGATATTTCCGCAATTTCGCGAACAACAGCTACGAAACATCCGCGGAAGTGTACTACAAGAATCTGACGGGAGTGATAGACTTTGCCGAACATGCAAATCTGCTGCTGAATCAGTATCTCGAAGGCGACGTCAGAGTCGGTACGGGACGCGCTTACGGCATGGAACTGATGGTGAAGAAAAATACCGGCAGGCTAACGGGTTTCGTGAACTATACCCTTTCGCGCTCGGAACGCAATATTCCGGAAGTCAACAGGGGAAAGACATATCCGGCGCCATACGACAAAACTCATGCCGTAAATATTGCCGTAAACTACGAGTTTTCGAAAAAACTGAACGCTTCGGCAACCTGGATTTTCGCTTCGGGCATGCCGACAACCTATCCCACGGGGCGATTCGAAATCGACGGAGAATATTTTCCGATCTATTCGGGACGGAACGAATACCGCAAACCGGCATATCACCGGCTCGACCTCTCGCTGACATATATCCCCAAACCCGATTCGAAAAAACGATGGAAGGGAGAGTGGAACTTCTCGCTTTACAATGCATACGGAAGAAAAAATCCGTGGCTGATCACCTACAGTCAGATTAAAACGACGACGCCGACTGCGGACATGGTTTACCTTTTCCGTTTTGTGCCTTCCGTTACGTATAATTTTAAATTTTAGAACATGAGAAAGAAACCGTTAATTTTGCTTTTTGCAGTATCGCTGCTTGCGTCGTGTGTCGAACCGTTTGACATAAGGACGGACGATTCGCCACCCGCAATTGTTATCTACGGATATCTTACCGACGAGCCGGCATATCACACCGTGCGAATATCGCGTTCGTCGCCGTATTTCGACACTGCCGCCAATGTGGGAATATCGGACGCCGAGGTGAAAATCACTTCATCAAACGGCGAGGTGATTGATTTTGTCGAAGTAGCCGCTGTTCCCGGCACATACAGAACGACGGACAGGACGGCGGGAACTCCCGGCGCGACATATCTGCTTAGCGTTGAAGTCGATTTCGACAACGACGGCGTCAGGGAAAAATACACCGCCTCGTCGATGATGCAAAGCGCGGTCAAAGTCGATTCCATTGAAGTGAAACACATGAAAATCATGGGAAATAAATTCTATGTGCTTTATCTTTATGCACAGGACACGCCTGCCGAAGATTATTATCTCGGACACTACCGGATCAACGACACGGTCGTGCTGTCAAACATCAGCCGCCTTTCGCCGATGTCGGACGCGGCTTTCAACGGGCAATATATCAACGGTCTGATGATACGAAGATTCTGGGATGCAAGCGAAAGGGAAAACGTCGACGAGAATGACGAGCAGGAATACCGACGTGTATACACAAGCCCCGGCGATACAATCACATTCTCGCTTAGCCGGATAGAAAAAGGCTACCACGACTTCATCTCGCAGTGTCAGCAGGAGATGACGGGCGAAAATCCGTTTTTCGGAGGTCCCGCCTCAAATATCGTTACCAATATTTCCGGCGGAGCGCTGGGATATTTCACAACTTATGCTTTTTCGACGGCAAAAGCAGTGGTGCCAGAAGAAAATTAGAATATTTTTGCACCTGTTGTAAACATTGACGGTTAATACATTAGTCGGCACATGTGCAGGGAAAATAAATTTTTTTTATCAAAAAAATATTAAGCGGAGAATAATTTATTACCTTTGCGGCGATAAATTATGTATTTTTTTAAATTTTACACAAATGAAATTATTTAACAAATTATTTATGATGGCGCTTGTTTTAAGCGTATTTGTAGGATGCGGCAAAGATGATGAACAACTGCCGAAAGAAACCTACAAGGGAACAATTACGGTGGTAGGAACACTTATATTGAGTGATACTACCTCTCGGGTAGTAGTAGATACTACAATTGCGAATGTGCCTATTACCATAGAATACAATGCTGACAAGACGAAAGCCACATTAACTATTGCAGCCGGCACAATCCCTCCTATTGCAGACCCTGTCAAGGCTACATGTACCGTAACAAGTACTGCCGACAATTATGTTCTCTCAGGGAGCACATCTGTTTCTGTTCCTATTCTGAATATGGGTGCAGTATCACTTACAGTAACAGTAAGTAACAGTACCATCGACAAAGCAGGCCATGCTGTTCTTAATATGACGGGAACGGGATCAATTGGCGAAATACCATTATTATTGACCATTGGTTTTGACGGGCAGAAACAATAAATAGCCCAAACAGTCAAAAGTCGCAAAAGTGC
>JAISSE010000122.1 GCA_031273285.1 Prevotellaceae bacterium | reverse complement strand
GTTCCTGTATGCTCCCTGTATGCTCGCCTATCCCTGTTATTTCTTTCTTCTTTAGCAATATTTCCCGACAGGCGCGCCACGTCGCTACACTATGGCATGGACGGTCGTGGTGTTTCCCTTACCCACTGTTCGTTATTCGTTATTCACAGTCTTATTATAAACCCGAACCGTTACCGTCAGGTTATATATTGCAGCAAGTGCGCAGAGTGCGGCGCTTGCGACATACACCGTCGCCATGTTGCAGTGTGCCGATATATAGCCGCCCATAAGCATGCCGGCGCCTATTCCGACATCGAAGGAGGTGAGATAGGTGGAATTGGCTGTGCCGCGCTGACTGTTGGTTCCCATATTCACAAACATTGTCTGGAAAGCGGGAGTGATGCTTCCGAAGCCCGCTCCGATCAGCAGGGACGCGGCGGAGTAGGCGAATATGTCGTGTATCAGGGCGAATACCGCAAACGAAACGGCAAGCATAACCGTGGCAATCACCGAAACCCGGTGAATGTTGCCACTGTCGACCAGCCTGCCCGAAAATATGCGCGACGAACCAAGTCCCAGAGCCATGAACAGAAACATGACCCCCGGATTGTGTATCCCTATTTCTTCGCCGTACAGCACTCCGTAGGATATAAGCGTTCCGTAGGCAACTGCGCAGAATATCAGATTGACGCTGACGGGCAGGGCTTTTACCAGAATGAACCTGTCGAGCGACAGTTTGGGAACGGCTTCCCTGTTCGGTTTGCGGGGTTTTATCTTCATCGACATAACAATCAGCGAAGCCGTCGCCCCGATCAGTATGCAGAATACAACCAGAAAAATATATCCCAGACCGTCGTATACCAGCAGTCCCACCCACGGGGCAATCGCCATGGACAGGTTCATGCTCAGTCCGTAGTATCCTATGCCTTCGGCTCGTCGCGACGAGGGGACAATATCTATCGCGATGGTGTTGCTCGAAACTGTGGCTACTCCCCAGGCGGCTCCGTGAAAAAATCGCAGAATCATGAAAGTGGCAATGGTTGTCGCCACGATATATCCGCCGAACAGCAGCGAAAAAAACAGCAGCGACAGTACAAACAGACGCTTCCGCGACAGGGTATCGACCAGATAGCCCGACAGAGAGCGTGCAAACAGCATCGCCAGAGTGTATGAGGACAGGACGATCCCCACATCGGAATTGTCGATATTCAGTTCTTTTACCAGATATATCGGCAGGGTGGACATCAGGAGATAAAAGGAGAACGACATCAGAAAATTTGCAAGACACGACTTGACGAAACCTTTTGTCCAAAGAATATCTCTGTTTATCATCTGATATTACGGAATTACGGCTACGGATGCTTTGCCGAAGCGAAATACAGAGCCGAAAGCAGCGTGAATACGTATGCCTGAATGAATGATACAAGTATGTCCAGAGCCATCATAAATATCGAAAAGGCAACGGATATTGCGGAAATACCGCTGTCGACGACGGGTCCCAGCGAAGCGAATACGAATATCATCCCCACAAGAACCGTAACAACCATGTGTCCCGAAAGCATGTTTGCGAACAGACGGATTATCAGGGCTACGGGTCCCGTAAAAATCGAAATTATCTCCACTGTCGGCATCAGGGGCAGAGGGACTTTCAGCCAGACGGGTACTCCGGGTGTCCACAGTTTGTGATGCCAGTATTCCCGTGTCGTGCTGATCATCGTAACGAAAAAGGTACACACCGCCAGAGCCGCCGTTACATTGATGTTTCCCGTAACGTTTGTGCCGAAAGGAAACACCGGAATCAGTCCCGTCAGATTGAGCGTGAGTATGAGGAAAAACATGGTCAGCAGGAAACCCGTATATTTCTCGAACCCCTTGCCTATTGCCGCTTTTGCAATATCTTCGGTTACAAACAGTATCACCGGTTCCAGAATCGCCTGCAGTCCTCTCGGCGCCTTGAGCGGGTCGCGCGTGTATTTTCGCCTTACGGAGATGAAGACGACACACAGTATTGCGACCGTAAGCAGGATGGTAACCACGTTTTTGGTAACGGACAAATCTACCGGACGGTATTCCGAACCGTCGGGAAGGATTTCCACAATCTGCCCGGAGTATCTGCCTTCGTTTGCGATACGAAACCCGCGGTAGCTGTCGTGTTTGTGATTGAATTTCGACGACGGGAATACAAACCATTTGCCCTCGCTGCTGCGCACAATCACGGGCAGAGGTATGGATATTTGATGTTTACCCACATCCGCTATATGATATTCGTAATCGTTCGAGATATGCCCGAAGATGAAATCCTTTATGTGAAAGGCGCTGTTGTCGTGTTCCGACGCCGATTCTCCAGCCTTGAGGCTTACGGCAAAAAACATTAATAATACGGTTATTATATTCTTCATCACTGATTTTGCTTGTCCGATACCAATTTTATCATTTTGTTGAAACAACGTATTTCAAATATCATTAAAAAAACATAAAATACAAAAAACGAGATTACAAATGCCGCAGCGCTGTTTCTGTCACGCAAGACCGCCGACAAAACAATCGCCGACGATAAAATCATTTTTCCAATCATATTCAGATAGAACAGCAGCATCCTGTTTTTATCGGATATATGCGGGATTCGTTTCAGTATAAAAAAGAACATCGCGCCCATAACAATCATGGTCGCGGGTATCACCGGATATGTGTCGAAACCGTATTGAGGGAAAATTTCAAACACGGTCAGTCCGGCAATCGACGGCAGAAGCATCCACAGTATCAATTCAAAAAGATATGTTCTAAACTTTAACATAATAAAAATATTCGCCCGCAAAGGTAATGTTTTTCCGGATTATCAAAAAAAAGTTATTAGTGAACAGTGATTAGTGATTAATTTATAGTTTATAGTTCATAAGGGAAGCGAAATAAATAAGTTGTAATACATTATTGTCTTGCGCTCCCTGCGTTAAAAAACGACAATTCGGGATGCCTCCGAAAAAGGTCGAAGACATATTGTTTCCGAAAAAGTCGTTATCTTTGCGTCCGATAAGATAAAAGTAAAGCAAATATGAAGATGGCAAATATTTTCAAAAAATTATTCGACGGTATGTTTCCGTTCGGAAAATCGAACGGATTTGTTGCGATTACGGCAGCGCTCGCCTGCCTCCTTTTCTCCGGTGAAACGGCGTTTTCCCAAAATATACCGCAGGAGACGGAAGCAATCGGCGCGGTTCATTTCCTGAACAGTCTGGGCGCCGTCTCGTCCGTTTCGCGGCGCGGCGAGACGATGGAAGGTACGGTTAGATGTATGAAATACACGGGATTACGCTGGTTACGGACGGGTTATGAGGACAACGCGCCTGTCGGGGACTTTATCCAGCTTCATCGACAGGCTAAAACAAAAGTCAGCTACGGATTGCTTAGTGGACACTCCGACCTGCAACGGCTGATAACCGACGCCAGACAGCTGGCAAAGGCAGGCGCTTTGCTTGCGCTGGAAGGTTCGAATGAGCCGAATAACTGGGGCATTACGTACATGGGAGAAAAAGGCGGCGGAAGAGATTCGTGGCTGCCGGTGGCGAAACTGCACAGGGATTTATACGCGGCAGTCAGGAACGACCCCGACCTGCGAACGTATCCCGTATGGTCGACCTGCGAAACGGGCGCACAGACGGATAATGCCGGTCTGCAATTTCTCTCCGTTCCGGAGGGCGCTTCCACGCTGATGCCCGCCGGCACCACGTTTGCCGACGCGGCAAATTGCCACAACTACATCACGCATCCGAGCTGGCACGGGCTGCACAACAACCAGACATGGCTGAGCGCCGACCCTTCGAAAAATTGCCCTGTGGACGGGTTGTACGGCAATTTCGGAAATACATGGCTGAATCATTTCGAGGGTTATACGGAAGAAGAATTGGCGAGGTTGCCGAAAGTAACGACGGAAACCGGCTATGCCGTCAGCCCGAAAGACGGCGTAACGGAAGAAGTGCAGGCACGTTTGTACCTGAATCTGTATCTTTCGCAGTTTAAACGGGGCTGGCAATATACGGCGGTTTATCTGCTGAAGGGGCGCGCCAACGAACCCGAACATGAATCGTACGCTTTTTATACGCTCGACTACAAGCCGAAACAAGCTGCTCGCTACATGCACAATTTCACGTCTGTTCTGGCGGACGACAAGGACGTTCGGCGACCGGGCAAATTGAGTTACGTCATTTGCGATCAGCCGGAAACAACGCACGACCTGCTGCTGCAAAAAAGCAACGGACATTTTGTTCTGGTGCTGTGGGGCGAACGGTTCGCCGACGGCGGGACAGACCGTATCTCGCTGCGGTTCGGTAAAAAACATCGACAAATCACGGTATATGACCCGACTGTGAGCGTCTCCGCCGTCCGGACGTTTGAACGGACGGATTCGCTGACCTTGGATGTAAGCGACCATCCGCTCATTCTGGAGATTGAAAAATAAGTTATGCCGACTCTATCTTATACTGGAATCCGGCATCGGTAACAAGTTTGATGGTGTCTTCTATACTTTGTCCTCCGGCAGTCAGATAACCCGATGCAAAGATTGAATCTACGGCGTAAAACATTAATTTTTCTTTGCCTTTCAGATAAACTTCCCTTCCGGCGGCGCAGCGTATATCGGATTTGGGCATCAAAAGCCTTGTAAGACACAGTATTTTCAAACAGTATTCCGGTGATAAATGCGATGTGTCGGCGGCAGCCAGCGCCGTACCTTCGAGAGGTATCAGGAAATTTATTGGCACGGATTGCGGATTGATGTCCCGTATTTCGAACAGCATGTCTATCACATCGGTTTTGCTTTCCCCAAGACCGATAATGCCGCCGCAACATATTTCGAATCCGATGCCCTGCAACATCCTGATGTTGGCAATTCGCTCGTCATAAGTATGTGTAGTACAGATACTGCTATAGAAATTACGACCGGTATTCAGATTGTGATTGATTCTGTTCACTCCGGCATCCTTCAGTTTCCGGGCTTGTTGAAGGGTCAGGAAACCGATGGAACAGCAGATATGCGTACCGACTTCTTTTTTCAGGTTTTTGACATAGTCTGCAAATTCGTTGATTTCACTGTCATTAAAACGTATGCCGCTGAGACCTATGCAATGTCGGGCAAGATTTTTATCCCGAGCGATATGTCCGTCGTGCAATAATTTTTCGTATGGGACAAGACGATATTTGCTGATGCCGGCTTTCGAATCGCGCGATTGGGCACAGTAGGCGCAATTTTGGGAACAGTTTCCGCTTCGAGCATTGGTAAGTATCTGGATACCTACCGTATTCCCCTTATATTTCTTCCTGATTACATACACCAGATCAAGAAGAGTGAGAAGACAGTCGTCGGATAAATCAAGTATTTCCATAGCTTCTTCACGCGAAAAACTCTCCGTATCAAACGATTTTTGCAAAATTTTACTCATATTTGATGACCTTGTCATATTTTTAAAATTCGCGCAAAGGTAAATAATTTTATCGATTGGCGATGAAGAAAGAAACAAATTCGTGTAAATAGCTGCATCGACAGACTTTACCAATTTGTTTGCCGCCGAAAACACCGCGCAGGGTTTTACAGTCCCACGACGGTAACTGTTTTTCCTTCCACTGTTTCTTTTTTCATAAACAGTTTATCGTCCCATTTCACTGTTGTACGACGGTCGAAGACGGCGAGCCAGCCTTCGCTGCAACCGAGCGTATCCATGTAGCGGGCGGTTTGTTCGATACCTTTTTCCACGTATTTTTCCCCGTAACGTATTTTGAGTTCTATGGGGTATTTGCGGTTTTCGTAAATCAGGCAGATGTCGAGACGACCCGTACCTGCCGCCATTTCGCGGATAATCTGTCCTCCGCCGTTGATGACCCGTTGCAGAAACGCCATCAGTATCAGATGGGGCGCCGCTTCGCCATAGTCAAACTTTCTGATCCATATCTCGCTGTTTTCACGCCAGAACTGCTGGAAATCGCGCATCAGGAAATCCATGTCGATACGTCCGTTTTTGAGGTAGCGGGGTATCTGGTAGGATGTAACATTCTGTTGTAAATAACACTGCATATCGTAATTGAGTGTACGGACAATTACCTCCGCATAAATCGGATTTGCCGGTTCTGTTTTTTGTTCGGTCATCCTGATTAGCCCCAAATCACATGTAAAATGAAAATCGTCCGAAGAAGGACTGACATAATCGCCCATTATGACAGCTTCGACGACTTTCCGCACACGGTCTTCCTTCAGCCGTTCGAGCAGACTGTCGATGTGCGTGTCGCGCCGCAGGATGATGGTTTGGATTGCCTGCTCTACCATGTCGGCTGTAACCGGTCTGGTATAATCCGACTGTAGCATTTCTACAATCACCTCGCGGGCAATGGCATTGACCAGCCAGGGTTGCCCCTGCGTTTGTTCCCATACTAATTCGATGGCGGCAGGTTCAAAGATTTGTCCGGTATCTTCGGTATGTTGCCCGTAAAGCATGGTAATTTCTTCCTTCGTGAAATTTTTCAAAGTCATAGCTTCCGTAATAATATTGAACGGGCTGGCGCTACCCATTGATTGGCTGTTGGGACGAATACGGGCTTTGTAATCGCGAATGTTGCGCATACCCACTAATGCAACGGAATGTACAAAGGGTATAGAACTCCGTTCATTATACCCGTTTCTCAACTGTCTTAAGAACATTATCAGTGTTTCATCGCTCAAACAATCGGCTTCATCGAAAAAAATAACCAAAGGTTTATCAAGCAACATACAATAATCCGTCAAGGACTCTTTCAACGCGATATTATAATCTTTAGGATCAACATCCGAAGCAAACTCCTGTATGTGTGGAAATTTTGAATATTTCAGAGCGGATTGCAAAATTCGCAGTATTGCCGGAATACCTTTTTCCGGATCAACAATGTTTTGCACACTTTCCAGCGAACAATACAAGGCATAATATTTTCCTTCGGCATTAAGCCATTGGACTAAATCTTTCAGATAAGTCGTTTTGCCGCTTTGACGCGCCGCATGAATCACAAAATACTGTTCCATGTCAATAAGTTGTTCCACTCCCTGCAAACGGGTAGAGGACTCTATCATATAATGTTTCGCCTTGTTACAA
>JAISSE010000020.1 GCA_031273285.1 Prevotellaceae bacterium | reverse complement strand
CGGATTAAAATTACGGTTTTGGATTATAAAGAAACGATACAGTACTTATACGATGCTCTGCCGGTGTTTCATCGCATCGGGAAAGCCGCATATAAAGCGAATCTGAACAACAGCATGTTGCTTGATGAGTATTTCGGACATCCGCATAAAAAATATAAAACCGTACACGTGGCGGGAACAAACGGCAAAGGCTCCGTGTCGCATATTATTGCGTCGGCGCTGCATTCGGCAGGATACAAAACGGGGCTGTACACTTCGCCGCATCTGTTCGATTTCAGAGAGAGGATTAAAATCAACGGACAGGAAATACCCGAACGTAAAGTGATTGATTTTGTGGAAACAAACAAATCTTTCATCGAATCTCTCAAGCCTTCGTTTTTTGAAATAACGTCATCAATGGCTTTTTGGTTTTTTGCCGAAGAACGGGTCGATGTCGCCGTCATCGAAACCGGTATGGGCGGGCGTCTGGATTCGACAAATATCATCACTCCCGAACTTAGCGTGATAACCAACATCGGCTACGACCATGTCGAATTTCTGGGCAACAGTCTGATGGAAATAGCTGCCGAAAAAGCCGGGATTATCAAACGCGGCGTACCTGTGGTTGTGGGCGAAAAACACGAACAAACCACCGAAGTTTTTGTCGCAAAAGCCAAAGAAGCAGATTCGACTCTTTTTTTTGCCGAAGACTGTCTGTCGGTGTCGGCTACCGAAAATAAATCGGGCAAACAGATATTCACCCTTGTTTCGCGGGACAGGGAACTGTTTCCGGATAACGGATTTGCGGCAGCCCTGGATTTGGAAGGCATCTATCAGAGCAAAAACATGGTTACGGCTCTGGTTTCGCTTGCGGTATTGAAAAAACAATCGTTTGAAATCGGCAGCGAAGCCGAACGGGAAGGTACGGCAAATGCGGCGGCGAATACCGGTTTCAGGGGGCGGTGGCAAGTATTGAAAAAAAATCCGACAGTCATCTGCGATACGGGACATAATGCTCACGGCTTGAAATACTGCATGAAACAGCTTGAAGAGATGAAATACGGGAAGCTGTATTTTGTGCTGGGCGTTGTCAGCGATAAGGATTTGGACAGCGTTATACCGTTATTGCCCGAAAATGCGTACTATTTTTTCACCCAGGCATCCATCCCGCGCGCAATGGACGCGGGAATGCTTGCGGACAGATGCACGAAAGCGGGTTTGAACGGAGAGGCTGTCGGCAGGGTCGATGAGGCTGTACGAAAAGCTGTTGAAAAAGCAACGGCAAACGATGTGATTTTTATCGGAGGCAGCACATACGTCGTGGCGGAAGCTGCAATATCACAATGAAATAATGTTTCGAAACGGATGATTTTATAATATTTACTGAAAATGGCATGATTATGAAAAATATGGAAATAACCGTCGTAAAGACAGGCGGGAATGTTATTGACAAACCCGCGGATTTGACTTCCTTTCTGAAAAAATTCGCGACTTTGTCCGGTAACAAAATATTGATACACGGAGGAGGCAAACTTGCGACCAAACTATCCGACAGGCTGGCGATACCGACAACAATGATAGAGGGCAGACGTGTAACCGATTCGCAGACCGTCGAAATTGTAACTATGGTATATGCCGGTCTGATTAACAAGACAATCACGGCACAGCTTCAATCGCTGGGATGCAATGCGGTCGGGTTTTCGGGAGCCGACGCGGGCATGATCAAAGCGGTGAAAAGACCTCCCTGCCCTGTCGATTTCGGCTTTGTAGGCGATATTCCCGCCGACGGTATCAATTCGGAGCGATTGATGAAATTCATTGATATGGGGCTTGTTCCCGTATTTTGCTCCATAACGGCAGACGGGCAGGGCGTGTTGCTTAACTGCAATGCAGATACCGTCGCTCAATCGATTGCAACGGCTGTTGCATCTGCCGGCGCTTTTGTGAGATTGATTTACTGTTTCGACAAACAGGGGCTTTTAGCCGACGTCAACGACGATAGTTCGGTGATTCCCCTGATTGATTCGGACAACTGCGCACAACTTAAAGACGAGGGCGTAATCACAGCCGGCATGATTCCGAAAATAGACAATGCTTTCATGGCGCTAAATGCAGGAGTAAAAGAGGTTGTCATAAAATCGCATCGCGATTTGGATAAAAATGATAAAGGAACAAGGATAGTTGCTTAATATAATTACGAATTAAAAATTAAAAATTACGAAACGTAAGTTCGACGCAGTCAATGATTTAATATGTTTGTTCACAATGGTTCATGTGAATAATACGTGTGAATATTTTTTTGTAATTTATATACAATGACGTGAAATATAAGGTTCACAATTTGTGTGCGGACGGAGCAAAATTTCCGTCTTGACAGAGTGTTTGCTCCATAAGTATAGAGTGAATACTCTATCAAGATGAAAATTTTGCTCCGTCCTGATGAAAATTTCCATGCAACCCGACAAATTTTCGGATTGGTAAAAATCTGTTCTTGTAAAATTAAAGCGGGACAGGGCGGGTTACGGCACAGTCGCGTCCGTCGTGCGACATGTCGCTAATACTCAATATAACCGGCTGTTTTTTTCAGTTGTTCTTCGGTAATTACTTTTTCT
>JAISSE010000329.1 GCA_031273285.1 Prevotellaceae bacterium | reverse complement strand
GAACAGCGCGAAGCGAAAAAATCCGAAGGATTTTTTCCCATTAGTGAAAATTCGCCTAAATTCGTGTGATTCGTGGATAAAATTCGTGGTATTGACTGCGTCGAACTTACGTTTCGTGTAATTCGTGGATAAAAAAAGAAATTCGAGGATAAAAAAAGTAATTCGAGGATAAAGGACAGGACACTTATCCGCAAAAAGAATTATCTTTGCGGCGCAAAACAATTTGTTGCTATGAACGTAGAAAATATTATCGGAAAGCATATCGCTGATATTATCAGGGAATTATATCCGGGGATGCCGGAGAATCCGGTGCAAAGTCAGATTCAGAAAACCAGGAAAGAATTTGAAGGAGATTACACTCTGGTTGTTTTTCCGTTCGCGAAATGGAGCGGAAAATCGCCGGAACGGACAGCCGCGGAACTCGGCAATATTCTGTCGGAACGTCTGGATATTGTGGAGAGTACCAACGTTGTCAAAGGTTTTCTGAACATAAAGCTGAAATCGTCATTTTGGCTCGCAAAACTTTCGGAATACGTCAATGATGAAAATTTCGGTTTTTTCGCGCCGTCGGGCAAGCGGGTTATGGTCGAATATTCGTCGCCGAACACCAACAAGCCTCTGCATCTCGGGCATATACGCAACATCCTGCTCGGATGGTCGGTTGCCGGCATTCTCGAAGCCTGCGGGCATGAAGTCATAAAAGTCAATCTGGTAAACGACAGAGGTATCCATATCTGTAAATCGATGATTGCATGGTTGAAATTCGGAAACGGAGAGACGCCCGAAAGCGCGGGAAAAAAGGGCGACCGGCTGGTCGGCGACTATTATGTGAAATTCGACCGGGAGTACAAGTCGCAGATTGGTAAACTCGTATCCGAAGGCACGGAACAGACCGAAGCCGAATCCCAAGCCCCGATTTTTGCGGAAGCGCGGGAAATGCTGCGCAAATGGGAGGCAAAAGACCCCGAAACCATTGCCCTGTGGGAGAAAATGAACGGCTGGGTATATGCCGGTTTTGATGAAACTTACGACAGGCTCGGAGTTTCGTTCGACAAAACATATTACGAATCGAACACCTGGATACTGGGCAAAAAACTTGTCGAAGAAGGATTGTCGAAAAACATATTTTTCAAAAAAGAAGACGGTTCGGTGTGGATAGACCTCACCGGCGAGGGTTTGGACCAGAAACTGCTGCTGCGCAGCGACGGCACTTCCGTGTACATGACGCAGGATTTGGGAACGGCGGAGCAGCGGTTCGACGAATACCGCTTCGACAAAATGGTGTATGTCGTCGGAAACGAACAGAATTATCATTTTCAGGTGCTTAAACTCATCCTCTCGAAACTTGGCTGCAAATGGGCGGACGACATTCATCATCTTTCCTACGGCATGGTCGAATTGCCCGAAGGCAAAATGAAATCGAGGGAAGGGACTGTGGTTGATGCCGATGACCTCATTGACGAGATGATACGGACGGCGAGAGAGGTGTCGGAGGAGTTGGGCAAACTCAACGAAATGACGACCGAAGAGGCTGACAATATTGTCCGTATGGTGGGCATGGGCGCGCTGAAATATTTTATCCTCAAGGTAGACCCGAAAAAAACCATGCTCTTCAATCCGAAGGAATCTATTGATTTCAACGGAAATACCGCATCTTTCATTCAATATACTCATGCAAGGATAAAATCCGTGCTGCGCAAACACGAAGGAACGTCGTTTATGAACGAAACGGATAATGCAACGCCGGATAACAAGGAACTGGCACTGATTAAGATGATTGAGACATTTCCCGAGACGGTGAAAACGGCGGGTGAAAATTTGTCGCCGGCGTTGATTGCCAATTATATCTACGAGCTGGCGAAGGAATATAACCAGTTCTATCACGACTATCCCATTCTGAAAGAGGAAAATATCGCAAACAAAAACATGCGCCTTGCCCTGTCGTTCAAAATTGCGGATGTAATCAAAAAAGGGATGTTGCTGCTGGGAATAGATGTCCCCGAAAAAATGTAAGATACCGGTTCAGGATGATACTCGATAACATACGACGCAAGGTTGCAAGGATTATGCTGATTGCCCTGGCGGTACTGTTATGCCTGTATTTTAGGGACTTGTTTTTCGGTTACGCGGACAGAACGGAATGGAAAATGTCCGTATTTGACGGGCTTCCCGATTTTGTTCCGGACGAACTGTTTTTGCCGGTTTCGATAATACTCTCGCTGACAGCCGGTTTTTTAATCTACAAAATCAATTTCGAGCATTTGTCAATCACCGGCAGAGAGCATCTGCTCGTATGGCTGTGGGTCATACAGTTCGGCGGAATTTCGTTTCTGCATCCGCTTTCGGAAGTCCATTTCGCAACCGTCTGCATACTCATGTCCTACGATATACTTTTCCGTATCAACACGAAAATAACCGATTACAGTGCGGTATTCCTGTCGGCGATGTATCTGGGATTGGCTTCTCTTTTCTACGGTTTTGCCGTCTATCTGTTTGTCCCCTACATGATTTCGCTGTACCGGTTCAAGTGGGCGGGATTCAGGGACTGGATAATTTCGATTGCAGGATTTCTCACTCCGTTCTATTTCGCAGTCTTTGCCTTCCACTTTTCGACGGGCGACTGGTCGTATCCGATTACGGCGACAATAGACAATGTCGTTCCGGATGTTTTGACGCTCAAACCGGTGGATATGAGCGTATGGCAGTATGTTTTCTGCATATTTGTCTCGATATTGATTGTGGCGGAAACGGTAATGTCGGTAAAATCGGCAAACAGGGGAATCAACCGGAAAACAATATCCTGTCTGCGTTCGTTTTCATCCCTGATGTTCTTTTCGGTGTTGATATTCTTACTGTTTGCTCCCGACAGCAGGCTCATGCTGCAGATAATATTCATCCCGACAACGGTACTGTTAAGAATGTTATTCGTCAAGATAAACAGGAATATTGTTGCAAATTCACTGTTTGTTGCACTGACGGCGATTTCCGTAATTGCAATATTATTGTGCTGAACTGGCAGGATTCTTGCGAAAATCGACATAAAACCGGTTTACATGCCGTATTCTCCCTGTAAGGTGCCTGTATGCTTTGTTTTTCTTTCTCTTTTTGCAAGATTTTAATCATTTTAACGCAAAGGTCGCAAAGAAACCGCAAAGGTCGCAAAGTTTATGTCGCCGACATTATTCCCTTTGCGCCCTTTGCGAAAATTCTTTGCGCCCTTTGTGTTAAAAATAAATAATAATTCAGGGTTGTAAATCCTGCAAATCCTGTTAATCGTGTAAATCAATTAAAAAATACTAATTTTGCAGCCGTTTATTAATAAAACATTGTACTTTGACTGATACAATACAGATATTATCTCCCGAATGGACTCAGTACGAATTGATTGACTGCGGCGATTTTGAAAAACTGGAACGTTTCGGAACATTCGTACTCCGGCGTCCCGAACCGAAAAGCGTCTGGGCTAAGTCGATGAAAGAGGATGAGTGGCAGAAACTTGCGCACGCCGCATTCAAAACCGGAGCGGGATTCAACAAATCGGGAAAGGAGGATTCCGGAACATGGACGGGCGACCGACTGCCGGAGCGGTGGATTGTCCCGTACAGCCATAAAGGGCTTGAAATGAAACTGAACGCGGCGCTTACATCCTTCAAGCACGTGGGCATCTTTCCCGAACAGGCTCCGAACTGGAATTATATCTACGACAGTGTGAAATCGCTGAATCTGCCGTCGCCTAAAATCCTCAATCTCTTTGCATACACGGGGGCGGCTTCGCTGGCGGCAAAAGCCGCGGGGGCGGATGTTACGCATCTCGACTCGGTCAGGCAGGTCGTAAGCTGGGCGAGGCGAAATATGGAATCGTCGGGAATGGACGGCTTGAGATGGGTCGTGGAAGACGCTTTGCGTTTCGTCAAAAGAGAGGCAAAACGGGGAAATCGATACAACGGCATAATACTCGACCCGCCCGCCTACGGACACGGAACAGACGGCGAAAAATGGAAACTCGACGACAATATTCTCGAAATGATGTCGTTGTGCAGGGCGATACTTGCGCCCGAAAAGTCGTTTCTGGTTCTGAACCTGTATTCGAACGGCTTTTCCGCAATCGTAGCCGACACTCTTGTAACAAGCATTTTCGGAGGCTACAGGGAAAAAACATTCGGCGAACTTGTCCTTTGCGACAGATTCGGTAAAAAACTACCGCTGAGCGTCTTCGCAAGATTGAAATTCTAATCCGCGAATATTTTTTT
>JAISSE010000060.1 GCA_031273285.1 Prevotellaceae bacterium | reverse complement strand
CGCGTGCCGAATTACTTTTAAGACAACCTCATTTACTTTGCCGGTTCCCAAACGCAGCGTTTCGGAGACACAATCTGCCCCGATTCCTTCAGGGTTTTCATTGCCTGCTCCACGTCTTTTTTGTCCAGTCCCGTGAGTTCGACTATTTTAGACGTTCCCAAAGGTTTGCCTGCGTTAACCATAGCTTCCAGCACTTTTTTTTCTGCACTCATTTTATTACATATTAAAGAATTACACAAATTATCATCTTATGCCACACGCAATTTGGCGCTCAATTTTTCGACTCTGTCTTTTGCATATTGCAGTGTGATACACAATTCCTTCTGATTATCCGACGGCGATTCGTACATGGCATCGACCATGATGGTTTCGAAAATCGACCGCAGTCCGCGTGCTCCGAGTTTGAATTCCATTGCTTTATCCACAATGTAATCCAGCACCGAATCCTCAAAATCAAGTTTTATCCCGTCTATTTCGAACAGGCGTATATACTGTTTGATTATTGCATTTTTCGGTTCCGTGAGAATTTTATAGAGAGTGTCTCTGCTCAGAGGCAGCAGATAGGTCAGTATCGGCAACCGTCCTATTATTTCGGGAATCAGGCCGAATGTTTTCAAATCCGAAGGAATGACATATTGCAGGAGATTTTCCTTGTAGATGCTTTCCTTTTCTTTAACCGCTTTGTAGCCTATTGATTGGGAGTTCAAGCGGCGTGCGACGATTTTGTCTATATCGTTGAATGCTCCTCCGCAAATAAACAGAATATTTTTCGTATCCACCACGATAAACTGCTGTTCGGGATGTTTCCGGCCTCCTCTCGGCGGCACGTTCACCTGAGAGCCTTCCAGCAGTTTCAACAGTCCCTGCTGCACTCCTTCGCCCGAAACGTCGCGTGTAATCGACGGATTGTCGCCTTTGCGCGCTATTTTGTCGATTTCATCAATAAAGACGATGCCTCTTTCGGCGGCTTTTACGTTGTAATCGGCAGCCTGCAGCAGCCGGGACAAGATGCTTTCCACGTCTTCGCCCACATATCCGGCTTCCGTCAATACCGTTGCATCGACAATTGTGAAGGGGACATTCAGCATTTTGGCGATACTGCGCGCAAGCAGTGTTTTGCCCGTGCCCGTTTCGCCGACCATTACGATGTTAGATTTTTCTATTTCGACATCGTTGACGTCAATGTTCTGGTCGATTCTTTTATAGTGATTGTAAACGGCAACGGACAGATATTTCTTTGCATCATCCTGACCGATAACATACTGGTCGAGGAATGTTTTTATTTCTCCGGGTTTCGGAATTGCCGCAGCCTTGACCGATGTTTTCCGTCTTTTCGGCGCGACGCTCAGTTTCTGGTAGCTTATAGCTTCGTGTACACGTTCGGCGCAATCGGCACATATACAGCCGTCTATGCCTATAATCAGTACGCTGACATTGTCTTCGCTAAAACCACAAAAAGAACACTTTTTTTTAGCCATGTTTTTCTTCAGTTTTATTCTCTTTTTTTCATTATTTCGTCAATCATTCCATATTGGAGCGCTTCGTTCGAAGTCATCCAATAATCTCTGTCCGAATCTTTTTCGATTCTTTCGACGGATTGCCCCGTATGCTGCGCCAAGATTTTATAAAGTTCCTGCTTTGTCTTCAGAATCTCCCGTGCGGCGATTTCAATATCGCTTGCCTGCCCTTCGGCACCGCCCAGCGGCTGATGAATCAGAATCCTCGAATGGGGCAGGGCGGAACGTTTGCCCTGATGCCCGGCGGCAAGAAGTACCGCGCCCATTGAAGCCGCCATGCCTGTGCAAATGGTTGCCACATCGGACGTTATGATTTGCATCGTATCATAAATTCCCAATCCCGCCGAAACGTGACCTCCGGGGGAGTTGAGATATATCTGTATGTCTTTGGTGTCTATCGAATCCAGATACAGCAGCTGAGCCTGTATGATATTGGCTACTTCGTCGTATATGGGAGTGCCTAAAAAGATGATGCGTTCCATCATCAAGCGTGAAAACACATCCAGCGGCTGAACATTCAACTGTCGCTCTTCCAAAATATACGGAGTGATGGAATTTTCTATCATCGATGTATATTTATACATCTTCAGGCTGCCGATACCCGCATGTTTCAATGCATATTTTTCAAAATCTTTCATTTTTATTCCTGTTACTGATTTTCTGTTACTGTTACTGTTTCATTTTTCTCAATTTCTTCGATTTCCGGACTGTTTTCGGGAAGATTTCCGGTTTCCTTATTTTCCTCGATTACTTCGACTGCTTCGATTTCCTCGACTTCCTGATTGTTTTCGGGAAGATTTTCGGTTTCGGATTTCGTTTCGTACAATTTGCAAAATTCCGCAAAACTGATGTCCACAATATTCAATTTTGCATTTGCTTTCAATAATTCCGCGACTTTCCCGACTTTTAAGTTCAATACAATTTGATGAACTGCCTTTTCGTCCTTCAGATAATCGGTTACCAGCGAATCCATATCAAAATTATAACTGTAAATGCCGAGATGCTTCCGAAGCATTGCTTTGGCTTCCTCTATTACCTCGTCGGAAGTTATCTTAATATCAGCCTGCCTGAGCAGGGAATTTACAATATGGGTCCATTTCAAATCTTCAATAAAATATGTCAGTAAATTTGAAAATTTATCGTCCGACATTTGTTCATCGTCCTGTATATAGCGGAGATATTTCTCGATAAATTCCTCCGGCAGAGTAATATTGGCTTTTGCTTTCAATATATCGGGAGAATCGTCGGCAAGTTTGTCAAGACTGAATTTTGCATACTCTGCTCTTATTTTGCCCCGAATATATTCTCTCAACTCTTCCTCGCTGTGCACTTTGTCCGTACCGACAACGGCATCGAAAAACTCCTGATTCAGTTCGGCAGGCACCCGCTTCGAGATCCCGACTATGGTAAACGGAAGGGTTTCCGGCTGTAAAGCAAGCAGATCCACGTCTTCGTTTCCGGTTTCTTCTTTGTTCCCTTCTTCTTCTCCTTCATCGTCGGATTCGTCTTCATTGCCACCGCCGATGTCCAGTATTTCTTTCAAAACGGTTTCGTCGGTAAATACCCTGCGTATTTCCACGTCGATTACGTTACCTGCTTTTGCCCCGAGAAACAGTGATTTGTATTCATCGACGACATCTTCATTCAATGCAAAACTTGTGTCCCGCGTTTGTACTCCGTCTTTTCCTGCAACGTCTATCTTCACCTTTATCAAGCTGTTGTCTTCAACTTCCTCCATGTCCGCAAGAGTCATTTTTTGATTGCGATAATTGTTTACGTCATTATCCACATCTTTCTCGTCGACAAGTATGTTATAGTATGTTGCTTCCGTGTCCTGATCAATGTGATAGGTAAATTCGGGGAAAAAGGCGGCTTCATACACAAATTCGAAATCTTTTTGTGTCTTGAAATCTATCATCGACTGCTTTCCTTCGGAGGGAATTATCTGTCCCACAAGATATCCTTCATGCTCTTTTTCATAGTTTCCGAGCGATTCGATTACCAGTTTGTTTACCTCTTCGAGCAGGATGGGCGACTCATACATCTTTCTGATCAGGGGCATGGGTACATTTCCCTGTCGAAACCCCTTCAGTTGAGCTGTTTGACGCGCTTTTTTCAATTCTTTTTCCACTTTGGCTGCATAATCTTCCTGTGATATTTTCACCGTAAGGGTAGCAACAAGGTCTTCTCTATTTTGTATTAATTCCATAAAATTGTATATAACCGCGGCACGAAACGGAGCCGTTCAGCCCTGATTTCCTGCCTATAATATTATCGGTGCGGATAGAGGGACTCGAACCCACACGCCTTACGGCACTAGATCCTAAGTCTAGCGCGGCTACCAATTACGCCATATCCGCATAAGGCGGCGCAAAGGTACAACATTTTTTATCAACTGCAAAAAACGGTTTGCAAATGAGTGTATTTTAAACTGTAGCATGTATGAAGGATATGCAAAAGTCCCGCAGAAACAACACTATGAATTGAACTATAAACTATGAACTATAAACGGCGCGAAGCACCGAACGTTTTGAACGACGAACTGCAGTTTGTCGTTTATCGTTCATCGAAAGATACATTTTTTAACCGCAAAGTTCGCAAGGGAAACAGTGTCGGCGATATAAACTTTGCGACCTTGCGGATTTTTTGCGTTTAAATCAGACTTTTCGGCGCAGCCAAATATCCTTCCTCAATTTTCTTTCATCGTCATATTAAGAAATTTTTTATACTTTTGTGTTTTAGATTAAAGATATAATTAACAGCGTAAATGTATAAAAGATACTTAATTACCTCGGCTTTGCCTTATGCCAACGGTCCGGTTCATATCGGACATTTGGCAGGAGTTTATATTCCTGCCGATATTTATTCGCGTTATCTGCGGTTGAAAGGATGTGATGTCGTGTTTATAGGAGGGTCGGACGAACACGGAGTACCGATTACCCTAAAAGCGAAAGAATCAGGCGTTTCACCTCAGGATGTGGTCGATAAATATCATAATCTGATGAAAGATTCCTTTCGCCGTCTGGGTATAACTTTCGATATATATTCGAGAACGACCTCGCCCGTACATCACGAAACGGCGGCGGCTTTCTTCAAAAAACTCTACGACGACGGGAAATTTATCGAACAGACGTCGGAACAGTTTTATGACGAAGAAGCAAACCAGTTTCTTGCCGACAGATATATAACGGGTGTCTGCCCGAGATGCGCCTGCGAGGGGGCTTACGGCGACCAGTGCGAAAAGTGCGGAAGTACGCTTAGTCCCAACGAATTGATTAACCCCAAATCGGCAATCAGCGGGAGTGTACCTGTTCTCCGCGAGACTTTACACTGGTATCTGCCTTTGGACAGGTATCAGGATTTTCTGGAAGACTGGATTCTCAACGGTCATAAGGAGTGGAAAACCAATGTGTACGGACAGTGTAAATCGTGGCTGGATCAGGGATTGCAGCCGCGTGCGGTGAGTCGCGACCTTTCGTGGGGAGTGCCCGTGCCCGTCGAGGGCGCCGAAGGCAAAGTGCTGTACGTCTGGTTCGATGCTCCGATAGGTTACATATCGAATACAAAGGAGCTTTTACCCGACAGCTGGGAATTGTGGTGGAAAGATTCCGAAACACGACTTGTACATTTTATCGGCAAGGATAATATTGTGTTTCACTGCATTGTCTTTCCCGCGATGTTGAAAGCTCACGGCGATTTCATCCTTCCCGACAATGTGCCGGCGAATGAATTTCTGAATCTGGAAGGCAGAAAACTCTCTACTACAAGAAATTGGGCAATATGGCTGCACGAATATCTCGACGAATTGCCGGACAAGGAAGACGTCCTGCGATACGTTCTTTGCGCCAATGCCCCCGAAACCAAGGATAACGATTTCACCTGGAAAGATTTCCAGACACGCAACAACAGCGAACTTGTGGCTATTCTGGGCAATTTTGTAAACAGGGCGATGGTGCTGACTCAAAAATATTTCGAGGGGAAAGTGCCGAAAATCAACGATCTGGCGGATTACGACAAAGCGGTGATTGCCGAACTTCCCGAAATAAGGAAGGAATTTGAACACGCCATCGAAACATTCCGGTTCAGGGAAGCGCTGAAAAAAGCAATGGATTTGTCCCGTCTGGGTAACAAATATCTGGCTGATACGGAGCCGTGGAAAATCGCCAAAACGGATATGAACAGAGTTGCGACAATTTTGAATCTGTCGCTGCAAATATGTGCAAATCTTTGTATTATCCTCGAACCGTTCCTGCCGTTTTCGATGATAAAGCTGCGTAAAATGCTGGCAATCGAGACTCCGGCATGGGATAAACTCGGCGAGGTCAATCTTTTGACCGAAGGGCATCAACTGTCCGCTCCTGAATTGCTCTTCGAAAAGATTGAGGATGGTGTCATTGAGAAGCAGATAAACAAACTGCGGGCAAAGGAAAAAGCCAATGCCGCCGCCGCTTCCGACGTCGCGCCTCGGAAAGAGACGATACAGTTCGATGATTTCGGAAAAACGGATATCCGCGTTGTGAAAGTCGTCGCCGCCGAACGTGTCCCGAAAACGGATAAACTGTTGAAACTTACGATCGACACGGGCATCGACACCCGTACCATTGTATCCGGAATAGCGGAATTTTACAAACCCGAAGACATAACGGGCAAGCAGGTCTGCGTTTTGATTAATCTTGCCGCGCGCAAAATCAAGGGGATAGAGTCGCAGGGTATGATACTTATGGCACGCAATTCTTCCGGCAAAATGTGTTTGCTGCAACCGTCGGAAACAATGGACAACGGGTCGGAAATCGGCTGAACAGTGAACAGTGGACAGTGATAGTGAACAGAGAAGAATTGAGAAGTCGGAAATCGGCTGCATCTCGGTAGATGATATTGTATTAATGTTAAAATAATGAACACAATGAATACGGCGAAAATTATTTCGTTCATCGTTCATACTTCATACTTCATCGTTTATACATCATACTTCATCGTTCATACATCATAAAATCATTTTTGCTATCCAGGCGCACGCTTCGGCATCTGCCAGCGCATGATGATGTTTTTCCAGATTATACCCGCAATGTCCGGCGACCGTGTGCAGCTGGTGATTGGGCAGTGCTTTTCCGAACATTTTACGCGACGCGCGGCACGTACAGAGAAAAGTATAGTCGGGATATATCAGTCCGTAA